>DIUK01000022.1 GCA_002422995.1 Rhodocyclaceae bacterium UBA6160 | reverse complement strand
TGCAATTCACCGGCATCCCCTGCTTTGCGCCGGAACATTTCCGCCGCGCCCAGATTCGCAATCCGATGAAAATGAAGCAGTTGCAAAAAGGCTTGCAGCAACTGGCCGAAGAAGGCGCGACCCAGCTCTTCCGCCCGATCCACAGCAATGACCTGATTCTCGGCGCGGTCGGCACGCTGCAATTCGATGTGGTTGCGCACCGGCTGGAATTTGAATACGGTGTGGATTGCTTCTTCGAGCCTTACAACGTCTCCACCGCACGCTGGCTGCGGGGTGATGCTGCGATGATTCAGCAGCTCGCCGAAAAGTCCGGCGTCAACGTGGCATTGGATGGCGCGGGTGATTATGTCTATCTCGCGCCAAACCGCGTGAATCTCAACATGACCAAGGAAAAATATCCGGATATCGTGTTCCTCGAAACCCGCGAGATTCACTAGCAAGGCACAAGCAGCGCGACAGACCAATTAGCTAGCCAAACTGAGTTGGCAAAGTCGGTCACCAATTCAGTCGCCAACTTAGTCGCCAACCCAGCCGCTGAATTTATTCCTTAAACCAGCTATCCAGTTCAGCCGTTTTAAGCTCTTCCACCGTGTATTCAGTAAAGACACGGTAAGCCGTCCAGTGGCTGATTTTGTCTTGCAGCGCCAAAGCATCATTGCCTTTGGTAAGGGCGGCCTGCTGCTGATAAGCCACCAGCTTATCGTCCGCATAAACAGCGCACTGCTGTAAAAAATCGCTCACAATGCGTTTCTTTTCCTCAATGGACACAGTCATTTTGACTCCCGGCTCCTTTTTTCTTGTCGTACAGTTGTATGCGGTTTTTTTCTGGCAAAGCGGCATGATAGAGGAAGCCATCCTGCGCAGCCAAATATAAATAAAAACGAAAAACGGCATGAACAGAAATTCATGCCGTTTTTAACTACCACCCAGTTTTGCTGCACATACGGATAAATCCTGGGTCGCGGCTAAAGCCATTTACCATTTATTTACTCGCTGCGGCAGGTGCGGAAGGCACTGTAGCGGCGGTCGGTTCTGCTGCTTGTTTTTCCATTTTGGCCTCACAGCGTTCTTTCATTTTGGCGCGATGCTCTGCTTTCATTTCCTCACATTTTTTAGGGTCTGCGGCACACTCCTTTTGCATCGCCTCGTGCCGGGCTTTCATTTTTTCGCATTGCGCGGGATTTTCCTTACACAACTGATCACGCATTTTTTCGCGGTGTTCCTGGCGTATTTCCTTGCAGCGTTGAGGCGCTTTCTCACACGCGGCACGTACCTCTTCACGGTGTTTACTCATGCGTTCTTTTATTTCTGCGCATTTTTGCGGCTCGGCATCGCAGCGTTTCTTCATTTTGGGGCACATGGCTTCAGCTTTTTCCCCATGCCTAGGGCCGTGCGCCATAGATCCCTCAGGCGTCGGACTCGTTGCGCCAGTTGTAGCAGGAGCACTAGCCGCCCCAGCTTCCGCATGCGCACTGACATAGCCCATGGAAATAAAAGCAGAAAAAACTGCCAATGCACCGATACGACGTAAATTAGACACTTTCATTTGCACTCTCCTGTAAAAAAATCTTTCATGTTTTGACCAAACCAAACCTGGAAATTAAAAAAAACGGCAACTCAACAACTCAACAGCCAGCGCATCTTGCGCCATTGGCATGAATTTAGAAACCTGAAAAACTGTAAAAACTGTAAAACCATGTGTCACCGCGCATCCGCCAAAAGCTTGCCTGGAACACCATAGCAGCCTATATTCCAAGCTCTCATGAAAGCCAATCAACGCATCATTCCTATCTTGCAAAGCACAGCCAATGGGATCTTATCCAGGAACCCCGTCTTTCCCGCCGTATCGCCAACGCCGACTTTTCAGCCCAAACACTCAAACGATACAAACCCAGCATCAGTCATCCTGGACAGACTTAATCGTCCACTGCGCGATTTACGCATTTCGGTGACTGACCGCTGCAATTTTCGTTGCGTGTATTGCATGCCCAAGGCGATTTTTGACAGCAATTATCCTTATTTGCCTCGCGCTGAGCTGCTGTCTTTTGAAGAAATTGAACGCGTCGCGCGCCTCCTCGTCGCCCAAGGCGTAGAAAAAATTCGCATCACCGGCGGCGAACCACTCCTGCGGCGCGGGCTGGAAAAATTGATTGAACAACTCGCCAAGCTACCCGTGGAAGTCACCTTGACGACCAATGGCGCGTTGCTGGGGAAAAAAGCGCAAAGCCTCAAAGATGCAGGCTTAAAGCGCATTACAGTCAGCCTTGACGCGCTCAATGATGCCACCTTCAAGCGCATGAATGACGTTGATTTCGCAGTCGATGACGTCTTGCAGGGAATTGAAGCTGCAGCCAAAATCGGCTTAGCGCCCATCAAAATCAACTGCGTGGTCAAACGCGGCATGAATGATGATCAAATTCTGCCTTTGGCGCGGTATTTTCGCAGCAGTGGGCATATTCTGCGGTTTATTGAATTCATGGACGTGGGTAACTCTAACGGCTGGAAACTGGATGAAATGCTGCCCTCACAAGAAGTTATCGCCCGAGTCAACGCCGAGTTCCCCCTGACGGCTATAGAACCTAATTATCCCGGCGAAGTCGCCAAACGCTGGCGCTATCAGGATAATCAAGGAGAAATTGGCGTTATTTCATCCGTCACCCAGGCATTTTGCGGGAGCTGCACACGATTACGCCTTTCCACGGAGGGGCAGCTTTACACCTGCTTATTCGCACAACAAGGCTACGATATACGTAAGCTCTTACGTCAAGGCAGCACTGACACAGAAATACAATCAGCTATTGCAAAACTCTGGCAGGCGCGTGAGGATCGTTACTCTGAACAACGCAGCCTCGTCAGCCCAAGCATGAACACGTCCGACAAGATTGAAATGTCGTATATTGGCGGCTAATTTTTTACGCAATTTTTGATGTTAAAACAAATCAACAACAGGAGAACAATATGCAAAAGCCATCCAAATTACTGCGCGTTTTACTTGCTGCACTGGCTTTATCCGGCATGAGCACCCTGCTCACCGCACCAGCCTATGCCGAAGCACCGATGGCCAAAACCCAGGTGCCCGGTTACTACCGCATCATGGTTGGCTCAATTGAAGTCACGGCACTGCTTGATGGTGTAATGCAACTTGATAAAAGCCTGTTGCAACATGCTGAAGACAAAAAACTGAATCGTGCCCTTGACCGCATGTTTGTCGGCAACCCAAAGATGACTACTGCCGTGAATGCTTATCTCATCAATACAGGCAAGAACTTGGTTCTGGTAGATGCCGGAGCGGCTGGCTTGTTTGGCCCAACGCTTGGTAATCTGGTGCAAAACCTTAAAGCTGCTGGCTACTCGCCAGAGCAAGTTGATCGCATCGTGATTACCCATTTGCATGCAGACCATGTGGGCGGCATCAATGATCAGGCAGGCAAACCCATCTTCCCGAATGCGAGCGTCTCTGTCTCACAAGCGGAAAATGATTTCTGGCTATCCAAAGACATTGCCGCCAAAGCCTCGCCTGCCATGCAAGGTTTTTTTCAAATGGCACAGGCCAGCGCTGCCCCCTACCAAGCCAGTGGGCAATGGAAACCCATCCCTGGCGATGGCACGGGTGAAATCGTCCCAGGTATCACGGCCGTTAATGCCTCTGGCCATACCCCGGGACATCGAATTTACATCGTTGAATCCCAAGGCCAAAAGCTTGTCATCACTGGCGATATGCTGCACGCCCACGCCATTCAATTTTCCAACCCTGGCGTTGCCATTCAATTCGATGCTGACCAGAAAAAAGCCATCGCCATGCGCCGTGATATCCTGAAACGCGTGGCAAATGAAAAATCGCTCATGTCCGGCGCCCACTTGCCCTTCCCCGGCATTGGCCATGTCGTTCCTGAAGGCAAAGGCAGCTACCGCTGGGTGCCCGTAGAGTTCAACCCCACGCCTAGTGCCGCTGTTGCAAACACTGCTGCCGCACATGCAAATCACGCGCATTAAGCAAAAGCGGTTTTTACTCAATAAAAAAGCCAGGCTCTGAGCCTGGCTTTTTTATGTCCTTTTTTGAGCTTTAGAAGAAAAATTACTTCTCTGCATCCTGCCAGCGCTGCAACGCCATCTCATCCTTATCCCGCGCTTCAACCCACTGTCCGTAATGTTCACTTACCTCTTTTTTCCAGAAAGGCGCGCGGGTTTTCAAAAAATCCATGATGAATTCACACGCCGCAAACGCCGCACCGCGGTGACTAGCGGCGACTAGCACCAGCACAATTTGCTCACCCGGCAAAAGCTTGCCCACACGGTGAATCACCCGCACAGACTGTAGCATCCAGCGTTTTTCTGCCGCTGCCACAATCTCGGCCAGCGCTTTTTCCGTCATACCGGGGTAATGCTCCAGCTGCATCGAGTCAATATTTTCTGTGCCCAGGGTATCTGCCCGCACCAGCCCGATAAAACTGGCAAGCGCGCCAATGTCATCACGTCCTTTGGTCATCGCGGCAATTTCCTGACCACAATCAAAATCAGCCACTTGTATGGTCACCGACATGGCCTACCCTCCGGTGACCGGCGGAAAAAAGGCGACTTCATCTCCGGCATGAACGCGAGCATCTTGCCCTGCCATTTCCTGATTCACGGCAGCGCGAAGATTTTTGGTGGTGACTAGCGCAGTCCACGGCGCACCGCGCGCCGCCAGCAGTTCACGTAGCCCGGCTACTGTCTCTATTTCCGCAGGTAACTCCAGCGTTTCTGTCGCAACGCCTAGCACCTCGCGCAGCCCGGCAAAATAAAGCAAATGAATGTGCATGGTATTTATCCCAATGCATTGAAGTCAATAAAGCGCACGATATCCCCCGGCTCAATGGCTTGCCCTGGCAGATTATCAATCAATCCATCAGCCCATGCACAAGAGGTGAGCACCGCTGAACCTTGCTGCGAATATAAGCTGAGCCCGCCTTGATCGTTGATGCGTGCACGTAAAAATTCACGCCGCGCATCCCCCTTCCAGGAAAAATCAGCACGCAAATGCAGCACGCGAGGCGTCACACAACTTGCGCCCTGCATGGCCAAAATGAAGGGCCGCACCAGCATAAGAAAAGTCACAAAACTGGCAACGGGATTGCCGGGCAGGCCGATAAACCGTGCAGCTGTGTTGATAAAAGACTCATTTTCTATCCTGCTCGCCGTCTCACCAGCGCCGACTTTTCGTATCGAGCCAAACGCAAACGGTTTGCCAGGCTTGATCGCAATCTTCCACAAATTCAGCTCACCTTCAGCGTTCACTGCCGCTTTCACATGATCTTCTTCGCCCACTGAAACGCCGCCGCTGGTCAAAATCAAATCATTGTCCTGCGCCGCTACACGCAATGCGGCACGCGTGGCATCCAGACTATCAGACACAATGCCCCTATCGGCAACAACACAACCAAGCCCTTCCAGCAGCGCATGCAGCATGGTGCGGTTGGAGTTGTAAATGCCGCCGGGCTTGAGTGGCTCGCCGGGCATGGTGAGCTCATCGCCTGTTGAAAACAACGCCACACGCAACCGGCGAAACACACATAATTCCGCTACGCCTACCGATGCAGCCAAACCCAGATGCGCTGCGGTCAGGCGCGTGCCGGCAGCAATCACCTCTGCGCCTGTGGCAATATCCTCGCCGCATCGCCGAATGGCTTGGCCTGGCTTTGGTAGCGCATTCACAATCACAGCATCACCATCCTGCGTGCAGTGTTCTTGCATGACTACCGCGTCTGCCCCCGCCGGAATTGGCGCACCTGTAAAAATGCGGGCGGCCGTTTGCCGCACTAACGCCTGGCCGACATTTCCCGCTGCAATACGTTGCGAGATCGGCAGGCGCGTACCGAGTGCAGGAACATCGGCACACCGAATGGCATAACCATCCATCGCGCTGTTATCCAGCGGTGGCACATTGAGCGACGCGACGAGGCTATTTGCCAATATCCGTCCTCGTGCTGCATTTGTGGGCACGAATTCGGTTTCGGTCACTGCCTGCGCTTGCGCCAGCAGGCGGCCTGATGCGTCATCAAAACTTAAAATCGTCATACCAATCCTTGATGCTGAAGAATGAATTCGGCAATCGCTGCCGAGTTATTTAATGGCAACACCGGCCGCTGCGTGAGCCTTGCAACAACCTCAGGCTCATCGGTGGCGACCGCCACAATATGCTCGTTATCATCCGTGGCGATCAACGGTTTGCCCACCGCAGGCCGGTGCACTTCGAGCTTGGGCACAGGCATGTGTTTAAAGCCTTCCACCAGCACCAGATCACAATCTGAAAAACGGGCAATCTGTTCTTCAAAACTGGGTTCTGGTGCATCGCGCAATTCATGCATCAAAGCCCAGCGCTGGCCGGAGACGAGCAAGACTTCAGCGCACCCCGCCTCGCGCAAACGATACGAATCCTTGCCTGGCCGGTCAATATCAAAATGATGATGCGCATGCTTGAGCAGCGAGACGCGCAAACCCGCCGCGACAAACCGCGGGATCAGCGCTTCGAGCAGCGTTGTCTTACCGGCGCCTGAATAGCCTGCCAAACCAAAAACCTTCATCGCACCTCCTCAGGACAAGGCACCGCCAGAACCGGCGCAAAGCCGCCGCCGGGCGTGCGGAAATTGGTGGTCTGCCCCGCCCACAGGCGCGCGGCAATCAGTTGCACATGGGCGGCATAGACATAATTGCGCAGGTCAATCTTGAGTTCGACGGGCGTCTCGCCAACTTGCAAGGTGCGCTGCGAGGGCGGCACCAGCGCCTGGGCAACGTAGTCGCCAGCCAGCACTTCATCAAAAACGCGTTTGGTAATCTTGTCGCCACGATAGGCTGCCTTGGCACCATAACCTGTCGCTGGCTTGAAAAACAATTGCCTCCGCCGCGTCCAAAAGTCTGCTGCGCGTTCCGCTGACACCCGTTCCGTGTGCGGAATACCGTCAAGCAACAGTCTGCGCGTTGTTTCATCGACACCCCAGGATGCCAAGAGGTCAGCGTCGGAGAGCGCAACGAGATTGCGCTTGTCGGCGTACAGCGCATGCGCGCGCGGATGCGGCGTAATCACTGCGGCGTCGGCAAGATAAGCCGCGCGCAAGGCGGCGCTTGCAGGTTCGGCAAGAGAGAAATCCGTGAGCCGGTTGTAGACCAGATCGATTTTCGTCGTCCCATGCCATAGTGCACCGTCGCGGAAGACCAGTTCGGCCGGATCGCAAATCACGGCTTCAATACCCGCCTCTACAAACAATCGCTGGAACAATAAAAATTCCGGATAAAGATATTGCAGGGGCGGCGCAAGATCGACGATGGCAACCGTCCCTGGCAATGGATTCCTCAAAAAGTCGGCGCTGGTGACACGCCGCGAAGCTTTGAATCCGTCTCTGGAAAGGTCACTTTTCGGACGGCGAACATGTGCGGCCCCAGCCTGCCATTCCGCGCGAAACATGTCGAGAAACATCTGCTCCGGCGTGGCATGTGCCAAATCGCCGGGCAACAAGGCTTCTACATCCTTGCAACAGGCTTTTTGCGCACGCGCCAGTAACGCATTGAGCAAGCCACCGCCTGCGTTGGTATTGATCTCGATCAGTTGCGGCCCTGTGCGGCCCACATGAAAGTCGTAACCCATAAAAACACCACGTGCCGTTGGTTGATGGTGGGCAATGTCAGGCGCATGGGCTAAGACATGCGCCTGATACGCAGGCATGGCCACCACCTGTTCAATAGCGTCGATCAGCGCGGCCATCTGCCGGATATGTTCATCGCCCACAAAGGTCATGGAACTGGAAAACAAATGCGGCCGCTGTACCATAACCAGCTCGTTAAAACCCTGGCTGACGCGCTCCAGCTCACGGTTCAACAGTACTCGATCGAGCGACTCGCAATGACATCCGGCGTTAAGCCGATCCGCCAGGGCAATGCAGGCATGTGTCGTCATGAGGCTGATTTTACCGGCTGGGAGAAAAATGTCTCAACATCCGCAATATCGCGCGTGCGGCGCATCGGCGGCAAGGAGCGCCAGATGGCTTTGCCATACGGCTTGCTGGTCAGACGGGGATCACAAATCATCAACACGCCGCGATCCGCCTCATCGCGAATCAAGCGGCCCGCACCCTGCTTCATGCTGATGACGGTTTGCGGTAATTGGTAGGTCATAAAGGCATTCTCGCCCGCAGCGCGCAAGCTTTCAATGCGAGCGGCAAGCACGGGATCATCAGGTGGCGCAAACGGCAGCTTGTCGATAACCACCAGCGAAAGCGCTTCGCCGCGCACATCCACACCTTCCCAAAAGCTCACGCTGGCCACAAGAATCGCGTTGCCGAGAAAGCGAAACCGTTCCAGCAGTTCTGTTTTCGAACCTTCGCCTTGCATGAGCAAGGGTAAATCAAGCGCTTCTTTTTGCAGCTTCTCTTGCAATAGCTCGCGTATTCGCCGCATTGCACGAAGCGAAGTGCACAGCACAAAGGTTCGCCCGCCTGCTGCGCGAATAGCTGGCCAGGCAGCTTCGGCCACAGCCTCCTGATATAAGGCACTGTTCGGATCCGGCATGCCTTGGGGCGCGTACAACAAACCATGATTGGCGTAATCAAACGGGCTGCCCCACACCACCGTTTCAGCTTCATGCAAGCCCAGTGCATCGCAATAGTGCGAAAAATTCTGTCCCACCGCCAGCGTGGCAGAGGCAAAAATCCACGCGCGCGGATGGCCTTCCATCTGGCGGCGGAAAATCGGCGCAATATCCAAGGGCGTTAAATTCAGCGATAACGCCTGTGAATACACTTCGATCCATTTAACGACCGATCCACCGGATTCAGCCGCTTCGCCTTTTTGCCAGCGCGTCAAGCGTTGTACTAACTGCTGCGTACGCTCCAGGCAATTTGCCAGACCTTCGCCGCGAGCGGATTGAGTTTCGAGGTGCTTGCCCAACTCGCGCAAAGCGTTTATTACTGTCGTCAAGGCAGAAGAGAAATCGCGCTCGTTTTCCACCTGGCTTGCGGGCAAGCGCACATTTTCGCTTTTGACCGACAAGCGCAAATCGCGTGCCGCCTTATCCAAGTCCTGTGCGGCGTCTTGCAAGGGCGGATAATCTTTTGCCGAGGTCAGTCCTTCGGTTCGCACATCGCGCGATAAATCAATCAACTGCGATGTGGAAATACTCTCGCCAAAAAACAGCCCGGCAATTTCAGGCAACTGGTGTGCCTCATCAAAAATCACCGTGTTACACGCCGGCAACAGCTCGCCCATGCCTTCATCTTTCAACATCACATCGGCAAAAAACAGATGATGATTGACTACCACCACATCAGCCATTTGTGCATTCTGGCGAGCCGTCAACACAAAGCATTGCTTGACGTTCGGACACTCCTGCCCCAGACAATTCTCGCGTGTCGATGTCGCCACATGCCAGGCGGATGAATCTTCGGGCACATCCACACATTCGGCTTTGTCCCCCGTTTTGGTACGTTCGGCAAAACGAACAATTTTGCGCAGATGACCGGCTTCTTCACGTGATGCCAGGCGTCCCGTGCTCATCGCGCGTTCAAGATGATAAGGACACACATAGTTTGCGCGACCTTTGAGCAACGCGATGGATGCGCCCACTTTCAACGCCGCCCGCACGGCGGGTAAATCGCGGTTGAACAATTGATCCTGTAATGTTTTTGTCCCCGTTGAAATAATGACTTTGCCGCCCGAAAGCAGCGCTGGCACCAGATAGGCAAAGGTTTTTCCCGTACCCGTACCAGCTTCAGCGACCAGCACGGCGTTGTCTGCAATGGCCAAAGCAATGCGCTGGGCCATTTCCAGCTGTTGCGGGCGCACGCGAAACCCTTCAACCGCTTGGGCAAGCGGTCCTTCAAGAGCAAAAATAGGATCAAGAACTGACATGGGCGCGGCATGGTAGCACGTGCAACAAACAAACAATCACCGCCAATCACTATCAATCACCGCGCGCGAAAAATGGCGCACACCCGCGCCTGTCTATTTATAGAAATTAACTATCCCCAATATATAAACAATCAATTTGATTAATATCCAAGGCGAACTTAAGATGACTCTGCAGTTCGCGAAAGGAGAAAATGATGAAGGCAAATCTGCACAATGAATTATCGGCCATGTGGTTTTTTATCGAACTCTATGCCGATGCTGCAATAGCTTATTAACCGTATCACCCAAAAGGAGAAATCATGAGCACAGAAGCAAAATGCCCGTTTGTCCACAAACCCGGCAAAGCCACAGCCAACCACACTTGGTGGCCAAATCAGTTGCACCTTGAAATTCTGCACCAGCATTCCCCACAATCCAATCCCATGGGAGAAGAATTCAACTATGCTGAAGAGTTCAATTCTCTGGACCTGGCGGCTGTTAAAAAAGACCTCACTGCCCTGATGACCGACTCCCAGGACTGGTGGCCGGCGGACTACGGTCACTACGGGCCTTTCTTTATCCGCATGGCGTGGCACAGCGCAGGAACCTACCGCACCGGTGACGGTCGCGGCGGCGCGGGACACGGCAACCAGCGTTTTGCCCCGCTCAATAGCTGGCCCGACAATGTCAGCCTTGACAAGGCGCGCAGACTGCTGTGGCCAATCAAGCAGAAATATGGCAAGAAAATCTCCTGGGCCGATCTGATCATTCTCGCGGGCAACGTCGCGCTGGAATCGATGGGCTTCAAGACCTTCGGCTTCGCCGGTGGGCGCGAGGACATCTGGGCGCCGGA
>DIUK01000103.1:10032-18638 GCA_002422995.1 Rhodocyclaceae bacterium UBA6160 | reverse complement strand
GGGCGATAATGGCGATGTTTCTGAGTGAACGGGACATAGTGGGTATCAGTTATAAAAACACGTCATGCTGCAGTGCATGAAAGGGCGCGGATTCTACCACGTCAAGTCAGCCCACTTGCAGCTTTTATGATTGAATTTTCAGGAGAATTTATGCTTGGCGTGATTGGTGGCAGTGGTTTGACTCAGTTGGCGAACCTGGATGTATCACACCGCGAAATCGTCCGAACCGCCTACGGCGACCCCTCCGGCCCTTTCATTTTTGGCCGTTTGGGTTGCCAGGACATTGTGTTTATTGCCCGGCACGGTTACGGCCATACCATTCCACCGCATTTGGTGAATTACCGCGCCAATCTGGCCGCTTTGCAAAGCGTGGGTGTGACACGTGTTATCTCTGTCGCCTCAGTCGGCGGCATTCGTGACGATCTCGCCCCGGGCACGCTCGTGGTTCCCAATCAGATCATTGATTACACCTGGGGGCGCGAGATGACCTTTCAGTCTGGTACCGATGGTCCAGTCAAGCACATCGATTTTACTAAGCCTTATTCTCAACCCATGCGCCAGCTTTTGCTGGATGCCGGCGTAGCAACGCAAGAGCGCATCGTGGATGGCGCGGTGTATGCCGCAACTCAAGGTCCCCGGCTGGAAACTGCGGCTGAAATAAGTCGGCTCTCGCGAGACGGCGCGGATATCGTCGGCATGACGGGAATGCCGGAAACCAGCCTGGCGCGTGAGCTTGACCTGCCCTACGCAGCCCTTTGCGTAGTGGCCAACTGGGCTGCCGNNNNCATCTGTGTGCCGCATGATCCAGCCTGTCCTCCACATGGGTGATGCCAGACTATTACGCGTCGCTGAACCGGTAACGGAGTTTGGCACACATGCCTTGACGAGCCTGGTACAAGACATGCGCGACACCATGGTGCATCTGAATGGGGCAGGCATTGCCGCACCGCAGATTGGCGTCAATTTGCGGGTAGTGATTTTTGGCGGCCAGCCCAGCCTGCGCTACCCTGAAGCCCCGACCATTCCTGACACGGTATTGATTAACCCGCAACTCACACCACTCGCAAACGATACGGAAGATGGCTGGGAAGGCTGCCTGTCAGTGCCCGGCTTAAGAGGCGTGGTGCCACGCTGGAGGCATTTGCGCTACACAGGCTACACCCTTGAAGGAAAGCACTTCGAACGTATCGTGGAAGGCTTTCATGCGCGTGTTGTGCAACATGAGGTGGACCATCTGGATGGCATTTTGTACCCACGCAGAATTACCAACTTAACCCAGTTTGGTTTTATTGAGTCTTTAGACAAGGCTTGAGCATCATAAAAAGATCAGCAAATCATCATGACACTCCCCAATGTTTTCACCGAACTTGCCACACTGGATTATGTTGCGCTCATTTGGTTTTTCACCTGCTGGATAGGCTATAGCTTTCTTTCAGAGAAAACTGCATTGACGCACCGAGGCCTGGTCGGCTTATCCCATGACTACCGTGTAGAGTGGGCAAAACAAATGCTCACCCGCGAAGTTCGCATTGTTGACTCTGCGCTCGTGGGAAACTTGATGAGCAGTGTTTCTTTCTATGCGAACACTACGATCTACATCATTGCAGGCTTAATGGCGGTGATGGGCACGCTTGGTAAAACCATGTCCGCTACGGACTTTCTGCCCTTCACGCACAGTGCTGATCGCGAGGTATGGGAACTTAAACTGTTGCTACTGTTAGCTATTTTTATTTTTTCCTATTTCAAGTTTACTTGGGCACTCAGGCAGCTTAATTTGCTCTCCATCCTGATTGGCGCAGCCCCGCCAGTCAATGACCCTGCCGATAAACTGGAAAAGTTTAGCCATCGCATGGGCATCCTGAACACCCTGGCAGGAGACGAGTTTAATCGCGGTATTCGTGCTTATTATTTCGGACTCGCCACGTTGTGCTGGTTTATACAACCCTGGCTGTTCATTGCAATGACTACCGCCATCACACTGGTACTTTACCGCCGCGACTTTCTATCGAATACCCTCAAAGCGCTGCGTGACTAGCCATATCCTTGCCGACTGGCCGTACACTTTGCTTTTATTTTTACATTTTTGCAAAATCACGCAAGGCTTCTTCACTTACCAGAAAAACTTTTTCTTCACTGGACACCGTGTCTAGCCAAATAGCCCCTAACTCAGGAAAAGCTGTTTCTACCTGCTCGCGGTTGTGCCCCACTTCAATGGCAATAAACCCGCCAGGATTCAAATGTTCAGCCGCTTTAGCCAACAGGCGACGCACAACATCCAGCCCATCCTCACCGGCCGCGAGCGCAAGCGCTGGCTCATGGCGATACTCCATTGGCAAGGCAGCCATCGCTGCGGCAGTGACATAAGGCGGGTTACTTAAAATAAGGTCATACCGCTTGCCAGCTACTGCGGCGAACAAGTCTGATTCAATCGGCTGGACAATACCAGCCAGTCCATAATCGGCAATGTTGCGTTTTGCCACGGCAAGCGCTGCGGACGATATGTCAATCGCATCAATTTGCGCATTCGGAAAAGTATGCGCCATAAGAATCGCCAGGCAGCCTGATCCCGTACATAAATCCAGCGCGTTCGTCACGCTGTCAACATCTTCCACCCATGGCGAAAAACCCTCTCTGAGCAACTCGGCAAAATAAGAACGCGGCACAATCACCCGCTCATCCACATAAAACCGAAAATCGCCCAGCCAGGCTTCTTGCACGATATAAGCGGCAGGCAAACGGCGCGCAATACGTTGCTGCAAAGCTTGCCAAACGGCCAAGCGCTCGGCCTTGGTCAGGCGCGCATCAATACAGGCTTCCAGCCGATCACGCGGTAATTTGAGTGTTGCCAGCAGCAACCAAATCGCCTCGTCCCACGCGTTATCCGTGCCATGTCCAAAAAAAAGCTCGGCTTCGGTGAAGCGGCTTACTGCCCAGCGCAACCAGTCGCGCAGGGTGATCAACTCGTCAATCGCATCCGTGGCGGTCATGACATCAGCCGATCAAACGTGCCTTCATAGATTTTTGCCAATTGTTCTAGCTCCGCCACCGCAATCCGTTCATCAATTTTGTGAATACTTTCATTGGTCGGCCCGAATTCGACCAGTTGATCGCAGATATCCGCGATGAATCGGCCATCCGACGTGCCGCCCGTGGTCGCCAGCTCCGTCGTCATCCCGGTTACTTCATGAATGGATTCTGCAATCGCAGCCGAGAGCGTACCGCGTCGCGTGAGGAAAGGTTTAGCACCCAGCGTCCATTGAATATCGTAATCCAGACCATGCCGATCGAGCAGCTCATGCACACGCGCCTCCAAGCCTTGGGCTGTACTGGCAGTGGAAAAACGGAAGTTGAACATGATGTCAAACGTGCCAGGACTCACGTTATTGGCACCGGTGCCTGCATGGGCGTTCGAGATCTGCAAACTGGTCGGCGGAAAATCCTCGTTGCCTGCATCCCAAGCGATGGCGACGAGCTCAGCCAAAGCAGGTGCCGCCAAATGGACGGGGTTTTTGACCAAATGCGGATACGCCACATGGCCTTGCACGCCTTTGACAATCAGCTTGGCAGAAAGCGACCCACGACGGCCATTTTTAACTGTATCGCCGAGCCGATCAACACAAGTAGGCTCACCCACGATGCAGTAATCCATCCGCTCACCGCGCGCTTTTAACGCCTCCACGACACGCACCGTGCCATTGATTGCATCGCCCTCCTCGTCAGAGGTGAGCAGCAAGGCCAAAAAGTCGGCGCTGGCAGGACGGCGATGGAGCAAGCGTTCCAGCGCCACAACGCACGCAGCCAAAGAGCTTTTCATATCCGCCGCCCCACGCCCATACAGATAGCCGTCACGAATCTCGGGCACAAATGGGGGCGACGCCCATTGGTTAAGCGGACCGGTCGGTACTACATCGGTATGACCTGCAAAGCAAATCAATTTGCCGCCAGCATCACTTCCGGGTCGTTTGGCCCACAGGTTGGAAACACCGCCTTGGTCTATGCGTTCTATGCTGAACCCCAAAGGCGTCAGCCAAGAGGCAATTAATTCCAGGCATCCAGCGTCATTCGGCGTAATTGATGGGCGCGCAATCAGTGCTTTTACTTTTTCTAGAACATCCATCAGCTATCTGTATCCATTTTGAGGGTAAACCCGCTAAACGACGTTCCTGGTGCTAGCGAACTTACCGGATCATCTACTTTGCTAACCGAGGCTACATCAATCGCAGGGGCAGCATTGTTTATCAACCATTGCAAGTTATTTGCGGAGTCCGCATTTGCCAAGGCCTCATCCAAAGTGATGACATTTGCCTTATAAAGCGCAAACAAACATTGTTCAAACGTCTGACTCCCGGGCACCATGCTTTTTTCCATGGCATCCTTGATTTCGCTTAAATCACCTTTTTCGATCAACTCGGCAACATAACGTGAATTGAGCAAAACCTCGACTGCCGGCGTACGGCTGCCATCCTGTTTTTTAACCAATCGCTGAGAAATAATGGATTTCAAGGCCACAGAAATATCAGCTAACAAAGCATCTCGACTTTCGACTGGGTAAAAGCTGATAATTCGCCCCATGGCGTGATAACTGTTATTTGCATGCAGCGTTGCAATACATAAATGGCCAGATTGCGCGTAAGCAATGGCTTGGCTCATGGTTTCCCTATCGCGAATTTCGCCAATAAAAATCACATCTGGCGCCTGCCGAAGTGCATTTTTCAAAGCCTTTTGAAAGGTCAGTGCATCCGCACCCACTTCGCGCTGATTAACAATTGACTTCTTATTTTGGAACAAAAACTCAATCGGATCTTCCAGCGTCAAAATATGCCCGCTTTGATGAATATTTCGATAATCCAGCATCGAAGTAAGCGTCGTTGACTTTCCTGATCCTGTCGCGCCAACAATCAAAACCAAACCACGCTTTTCCATCACGATATCTTTTAAGGTATCAGGCAACCCCAAAGTATCAATACTTGGCACATTGATCGGAATATAGCGCACGACCATTGCAGGTGTCCCACGCTGGAAAAAACACGATAGGCGAAACACCCCTAATTGAGGCACGCTATAACGCACATTGAGCTCTCGCTCCTTGTCCAGCTCTTCGACCTGATCTGGCGTAAGCACTTCAGCTAATAATGCACGAATGGTCGCTAAATCAATCGTTGAAGCGTTTATCGGCATCGAATTGCCATTGATTTTGATCGTAATCTTGGCTCCACACGAAAAAAACAAATCGGATGCCTTTTTATCGACCATCAATTGAAACAACTTCTGCATGTTGCCCATGTGTTTACCCTGACAAGTTAAAGACTAGTCTCTTAGCAGCTCATTAATGCTGGTTTTTGCACGGGTCTGCGCGTCTACTCGCTTAACAATAACTGCACAGTAAAGGCTATATTTTCCATCAGCAGATGGCAAATTACCACTCACCACCACTGACCCTTCAGGCACGCGGCCATAGGTAATCTCACCTGTTGCACGATCGTAAATTTTCGTGCTTTGGCTGATATAAACCCCCATGGAGATCACACAGTTATCTTCAACAATCACGCCTTCAACGACCTCAGAACGCGCACCGATAAAGCAATTGTCACCGATGATGGTCGGGTTCGCCTGCAAAGGCTCCAACACCCCGCCAATGCCTACACCACCGGACAAATGCACATGTTTGCCAATCTGCGCGCAAGAGCCCACCGTAGCCCACGTGTCCACCATCGTGCCTTCACCAACATAAGCCCCGATGTTCACATAGCTTGGCATGAGCACCACGTTTTTGCCAATAAAACTGCCGCGTCGGGCAACAGCGGGGGGCACCACGCGAAAACCGCCCTGCTCGAACTGATGTACATCGTAATTCGCGAATTTTGTAGGAACTTTGTCAAAATAACGCATCGGGCCGTTATCCATCAAAGCGTTATCTTCTAAACGGAACGAAAGCAAAACTGCTTTCTTGATCCATTGATGTGTCGTCCATTGCCCCTCAATTTTCTCCGCCACACGCAACGTGCCCTGATCCAGTTCCCCCAGCACATGCGCTACCGCATCGCCAATTCTGGCAGGTGCCGAGCCAGGCTTTAGGCTTGCGCGATCCTCCCACGCCTGTTCAATTGTTTGCTGCAATTCGTTATGCAAGTTACTCATCGTGTTCTCTTTCACAAAGTGAGACAAAAATCATTGATACGTTGCGCCGCTTCAAGGCAATCCGCAAGGTCGGGAACCAATGCAATACGGATAAAGTTTTCCCCTGGATTCATCCCATAGGCAACCCGCCCCAGAAAACTGCCCGGCAACACAGCCACGTTTTTTTCTTCAAGCAACCGACGGGCAAAGTCTGTATCCGCAATGGGGGTTTTCGCCCATAAATAAAATCCTGCATCAGGGATAGTACATGGCAGATAGGGCGCAATGAGAGGAGTGACGGCACGAAATTTTTCGGCATAGAGACGACGATTATCCAGCACATGGGCTTCATCATTCCAGGCAGCAACACTCGCCGCTTGCACAGCCGGGTTCATCGCACTGCCGTGATAAGTGCGGTAAAGCAAAAACTTTTTCAGTATTGCTGCGTCACCTGCCACAAAGCCCGAGCGCAAACCCGGCACATTGGAGCGCTTGGACAAGCTGGAAAAAACCACCAGCTGCCGATAGTCATCCCGACCAAGTTGCCGAGCGGCGGTTAAAGCACCCAATGGAGGAGTCGCTTCGTCGCAATAAATCTCGGAATAACACTCGTCCGACGCAATCACAAAACCATATTGATCAGCAAGATCAAATAACACCTGCCATGCTGCCAGTGTCATTACATTGCCTGTCGGATTTGCGGGTGAGCAAACATAAACCAGTTGAACATCGCACCAGACATTTTCAGGTATCGCTGCCCAATCCATAGCAAAACCATTGTCAGGCAATGTATTTAAATATACCGGCTCAGCGCCTGCCAGCAAGGTTGCACCTTCGTAAATTTGATAAAAGGGATTTGGACAAACGACTTTTGCGTTTGGATTTTTCCGATCGACCACTGTTTGAGCAAAGGCAAATAGCGCCTCACGCGAGCCATTCACAGGCAATACCTGCGTCTCGGCATTCGGCGTAGCGACGTGATAACGACGTGCAATCCATTGGCTAATAGCCTCGCGCAAAGCCGACGTACCTTGCGTCGTAGGATAAAGCGCCAAACCTGCCAAATGATCACTCAGTGCCCGTTGAATCAACTCCGGTGTGGCATGTTGCGGCTCACCGATAGACAATCGAATCGCTGAAAAAGTCGGCGCTGGCGAGACGGCGTGACATAACTGACGAAGTCTTTCAAAAGGATAAGGTTGCAAACGGTCGAGGTCGGAATTCACAAGAAAAGCAAGGCCGAAAAATAAAAAACCATTATAAGGCAGGCCTTAAGGCAGAGATGGCAGAAACCAAACAAGCAAACGTCACTAGCCCATTCCTCTCCCCGATCTATCAGCCCATGAAAACATCATGTCGTCCAGTAATCAGCAACAACTGCAAATCCTTTTCTCTTCCGTTGGCATCCTCACCTGCTTATGGCGCAGCAGTAAATTACTCTTAAAAATACCGGCAACGAACAAGCAAAAATGATCTGTGCTATCACCGATATATCCGCTTGAAAGTGAAAGCAATCTCTCGTACATGATCAAATATTTCAACCATAGAACAAAAAAAGCCTCACTGGCAAGACGCCACATACTCATTTTTTGAAATAAAACAATCTTCCTGAACTGCGACTTGGATTGCGCGAACGCCTGAATGGCAGTAGTATCACCACAGCATGACTGTGACTTTGAAGCGACTGAATCAATCATGGTCACATTGATAAACCCCGTGATAAACCCCGTAAAATTATTGCCGATGTCATCATTTTCAGGTTGTGCTGAGTAAAGCTTTTTTATAGCTTTGATTTAAACCAAAGAAAATGAATGCCATCACTTCCAAGTACCATGACAACATCCCAAGCGGAAAACTTCATTATCATTGGCGTAACGCTTGATGGCCAAGCTTTCAGACCAAGCGACTGGGCTGAGCGAATTTGCGGTGTCATGTCAGCTTTTGGCGCCGAACGGCGGATGGCCTACTCCCCCTTTGTTCAGCCAGGCACTCACGAGGGTTATAAAAGCGTTTTTGTAGATGGCGGTCTTTATGCAACAGAACCTATGGCCTATACCTTTTTAATCAATTTTGCCAAAGACAATCAACTCAAAGTGACGCCAGCTTAAAAAACATTAAGCACTCGCGCACTACGATAGCGAATTAGCAGATTAGCAAATTAAGTCTGCTGCGAAAGAGCAAACCCCGTTGAAACTATTGGCAAATGGCCACATCGCCACTTGACCACAATGCTGAATAGCCACAGAGTTGAGTGTGCCAAAAATTCAATTCAAAGTTCAATTCATAAACCAGTGTTGCACCACGGATATGATGTGCTGAGATTGATTAAGTACGTTATATACGCTGCATCTTTGATGCTTCGCGAAACGTCGCGGCACTTTGATTTTTTATAGCTAGAGAGGTTGATTAATTCTTAGAGCGCAGTCCCGGCTGTATTTGCGTTTTCTGCGAACACAGCCGGGGAAACTCTGGCGTCCCCACGGGGATTC
>DIUK01000103.1:459-10016 GCA_002422995.1 Rhodocyclaceae bacterium UBA6160 | reverse complement strand
TGAGCTATACCCCCACAAGAGAGGCCGCATTATAAGCACAGCAGCATGTCATGTAAAGCACTCGATCAACTTTAATTGACTGCTGGCAATAATTTGCCGGGATTCATCAAACCTTGTGGATCAAATGCTGTTTTTACAACCCGCATCAAATCCATTTCTGTTTGACTTTTATACTGCAACACTTCATGACACTTTAACTGCCCCAAGCCGTGTTCCGCTGAAATGGAACCACCCAAGGCAGAAACGAGATCATACACGATCTTGTTAAATATCGGACTCTGGGCGATGAAATTTTCATTCGACTGGCTATCCACTTTGGATAAGTTGTAATGCAGATTGCCATCCCCTACATGACCAAAACACACGATGCGAACATCAGGAGATTGCGCTCTTAATGCTGTATTGGCTCGCTGTATAAATTCACCAATGCACGACACAGGCAGGGAAATGTCATGCTTGATCGAGATGCCTTCATTTTTTTGCGCTTCAGAAATATGCTCACGTAATGCCCAGAGTGCTTGTCGCTGCCCTTCGCTTTTCGCCATTACTGCATCTAAAACCAGCTCTTTTTCTATAGCGCTATGCAGAAAATACTCTAGCCTTTCCGCCAGCGCTGAATGGCCAGAGAGCTCAATCAACACCTGCCAGTCATATGTCCGCAAAGGATTACGGGTATTCGGCATGTGCTGCAATACCAGAGCCAGTGAGTTTTGATCAACCAGCTCAAATGCAGTAACTGCATCATCTACCAAATCACGCAAATAGCCCAGCAAAGCCACCGCAACAGCAGGACTGGATACCGCAGCCCAGGCGGTTACCTGCGTGCTCGGCCGCGAAAACAATTTAACGGTCGCTGCGGTAATAAGCCCTAGCGTACCTTCTGCACCAATGAACAATTGCTTTAAGTCGTAGCCGGTATTGTCTTTACGCAAAGCACGCAAACCATCCCAGATGCGTCCATCGGGCAATACCACCTCAAGGCCTAGCGTGAGTTCTCGCGCATTGCCGTAGCGCAGAACTTGTACGCCGCCAGCATTGGTGGATAAATTGCCGCCTAGCGTGGCGCTCCCTTCGGACGCCAGCGATAATGGAAACAACCGATGAATCGTGCAAGCGGCTTCTTGCACGGCATGCAGCGTGCACCCGGCTTCGGCAGTCAATGCGTTGTTTTCAGCATCCACGGAACGAATACGATTCAAGCGGCGCAAACTAATCAGCACTTCGCCGCCCATGGGCGTTGCACCACCACACAGCCCAGTGTTGCCACCTTGCGGCACCATCGGCACGCCTGCTGAGGCACAGGCGCGTACTACCGCAGCCACCTCGGCGGTATTCGCGGGCAGAACCACACACAGCGGTGCGCCGGTATAACGACCGCGCCAGTCAGTACAAAAAGGCGCTATCTCAGTGCTGTCAGTATGTAAAAAGTCGGCGCTGGTGAGACGGCGTAATTCAGCAAGTAACTCGATTTGCGTGGCTGTCAGGGCAGTTGGCACGCGTAATTCCCCCTGTAGCAGTCAATACGTCTGCATATCATTGCAAGGTGGCATACAGGTCATGTACGTCACAATCAAAGACAGTCACCTCGGCAAACTCACCCACCGGCAAATCATGACCATCGGTGATATAGACCAAGCCATCAATGTCAGGCGCATCACCTTCCGAGCGCGCAATAGCACCCTCTTCGTCAATCTCATCGACCAACACTTGGATGCGGCGACCAATCTTTCTTTCCAGCCGCATGGTAGAAATATCTTCCTGATGTCGCAGCAACGTGGCTTTACGCTCTTCTCGCACGCTCTCCGGCAAGGCGCCCGGCAACTCGTTGGCACTGGCGCCATCCACTGGCGAGTAGGCAAATGCGCCCACGCGATCCAGTTGTGCTTCATCCAGAAAATCAAGCAGCTCATTAAATTCTGCTTCTGTCTCACCCGGAAAGCCAGTGATAAACGTGCTCCGAATCGTTAGATCAGGCACAATTTTTCGCCAAGCGGCAATACGCTCCAACACTTTTTCCGCCGAAGCCGGACGTTTCATGAGCTTCAAAATTCGAGGGCTGGCATGCTGGAAGGGAATATCCAGGTAAGGCAGAATTTTCCCCTCGGCCATTAACGGCATCAAATCATCCACATTGGGATAGGGATAAACATAGTGCAAGCGCACCCAAAGCCCCAGCTCACCCAGCTGTTCACACAAATCATAGAGCTTGGTCTTGACGGGTTTGCCACCCCAAAAACCCGTCCGATATTTGGTATCTACGCCATAGGCGCTGGTGTCTTGTGAAATCACCAACAACTCACGTACACCTGCATCGGCCAAAATTTCTGCCTCGCGCAGCACATCACCAATCGGCCGTGACACCAGATCACCGCGTAACGAAGGAATAATGCAAAAACTGCACCGATGGTTACAGCCTTCAGAAATTTTCAAATACGCATAATGATCCGGCGTGAGGCGTATGCCTTGCGCCGGGACCAAATCAACAAAAGGGTCATGCAAGGGTGGCAAATGCGTGTGCACCGCATCCATTACTTCTTGCAAAGCATGCGGGCCTGTAACAGCAAGCACGCTGGGGTGCGCAGTGCGGACAATATCGTTGCCAGCAGCGTCTTTTTTCGCGCCAAGACAACCCGTGACAATGACCTTGCCATTTTCCGCCATCGCCTCGCCAATCGCATCTAAAGACTCCTCTACCGCTGCGTCAATAAAGCCACAGGTATTTACCACCACCAGATCCGCCCCCTGGTAGCTACCTGAAATAGCGTAACCTTCAGCGCGAAGGCGAGTCAAAATCTGCTCAGCGTCTGAGGCAGCCTTAGGACAACCGAGTGAGATAAAGCCGACAGAAGGAGAACTGGTTTTACTTTTTTTCATCAGAAAGAAATATAAGAGATAAAACTAAAATGATCGTAAACAAGTTTAGGGCTTGGCGAATACTGTATTCCCTAGCGATATAAAACTTGGCTTTGCTTACCGTGACAAGAAGGGGCTTCTAACGTCAGGCTTCAAACGCCATCAAGTGGCCTTTTTAGCCCGGGGTTTTGCTTCACTGCTTTTAGCGACATCAGGAAATATTTTACGCGTCTGCTCTTTAACCTGATCTTGCATTTGCTGAAACAATTGCTGAGACTGTTCGACGTACGTATTCATCATATTTTGCATCGCCGGACCTTGAAAATTCAAGAACTGATTCCACATTTCCGGCGAGCCCAATGCGGGCATACCCAGCGCAGGCTTGGCTAAATTAGGGACAACCTGCGAAGAAAACTTGGCTTGCATATCAACAAATGCTTTCATGTTGCTATCAAGATACCGCCCCATCATGCTTTGCATGGCGCTACCGTAAAAGCGGATCATCTGGGAAAGCATTTCTGAAGAAAACATAGGCGCCCCACCGGCTTCTTCTTCCAGAATAATCTGCAACAAAATTGCCCGTGTTAGATCCTCTTCCGATTTCGCATCAACCACTAAAAACGCTTCATGCGCTAACACCAACGCTTTAACATCTGCCAACGTGATGTAACTACTGGTTTGCGTATCGTACAACCGTCGATTGGGATACTTTTTAATGGTGCGATACGTTTCCATTTTATTCTGCTCTACCATAATGCCCCCCCTATGAATGACTTACTTGTTATAACTATCCATCGGTTGATTGCTTGAGATCTCAAAAAATCAACTGAAGTGCAAACCACCATTGATATTGAGTGTCGCGCCCGTCATATAGCCTGCCAAATCAGACGCAAGATAAGCGCACAGCCCCCCAATTTCTTCGGGCTTGCCTAAGCGCCCCATCGGTATGGTTGCGATAATCCCCTCGCGAACTTCCGGCTTGATCGCCATGACCATATCAGTGCCCACATAGCCCGGCGCAATCGCGTTAACAGTCACCCCCTTTTTAGCGACTTCCGCTGCAACTGCTTTGGTAAATCCCAAAATACCTGCTTTAGCGGCAGAATAATTCGCCTGACCAAACTGGCCTTTAATCCCGTTCACAGAAGAAATATTGATAATCCTTCCCCACCCCCGCTCGGTCATTCCATTGATCACCTGATGCGTCACATTGAATATCGAATCAAGATTAGTCGATAACACGGCATCCCATTGACCTCTATCCATCTTTTTGAACACTGAGTCTCGGGTAATTCCTGCATTGTTAACTAATACATCCACCGGGCCGACCGTTGCTTCCAGGTGCCGAACCATCTTCGCACAAGCCTCATAATCAGTCACATCCGCCTCAGCTGCAACGATATTGAATCCCTCAGCGCGCATTCTCGATAACCATTCATCCCTAGGCTCAAAATTAGGCAAACAATTCGCTGCCACTGTAAAACCACTTTGTCCCAATGCCTTGCAAATTGCCGTACCTAATCCGCCCATTGCGCCTGTAACCAATGCAACCCGATTCACCATAATGCTGACTACCTCTGCAACAAAACATAAACTTGCGGGTTGCTGCCTTCAGCACGCCAACCCACCCCTTTTTACTTTTATTTACTTTTAAAATTGCACCTTCAATACATATGCTGACCACCGTTAATGGAGATATTCGCTCCAGTAACGAAAGCTGCCTCATCCGAGCTCAAGTAAGCAACCAAACCAGCCACCTCCTCTGGCTTGCCTAAACGTCCAACAGGGAGCTGAGGCAAAATTTTGCTGTCCAAAACCTCTTGCGGAATAGCAAGCACCATTTTAGTGCCTATATAGCCTGGAGAAATCGTATTGACGGTCACCCCTTTTTTTGCCACCTCAAGTGCCAGTGATTTTGTAAAGCCATGCATCCCGGCTTTAGCCGCTGAATAATTGGTTTGTCCAAAAGCACCTTTTTGTCCATTGGCAGAAGAAATATTGATCACCCGGCCCCAATTGCGCTCCATCATGCCATCCATCACCTGCTTGGTCATATTGAAAACAGAATCAAGATTAGTCCGTATCACCACATCCCAATCTGCCTTGGTCATCCGCTTGAATGTCATGTCGCGCGTAACGCCTGCGTTATTCACCAAGACATCAACGTGGCCAAGTTCTGCGTTGATTTGCTCAATGCACTGTTTTGCAGAATCAAAATCACTCACATCGCACGGATAGGCCTTAAATTTATAACCCTTGCCATTCATAGCCTCCAGCCACGATGCTGCATTTGTATTGTTTGGGCTATAGGTTGTAACCACCTGATAACCCAGCGCAGCCAGCTTGATGCAAATTGCCTCGCCTAAACCACCCATGCCGCCAGTCACTACCGCTACTTTTTGCATTTCTCTCTCCTTGGTTTAAAAAACGCCATCAATTGTCAATTCTTACTTACTCTTTATCAAGACTGCACAGCTTATTTATTACGTCAGCTCCCTCATTATGCCTTCTCCCTCACGTAGCGCCCAGGTGCCGCTTCAATTACCGGAAAGTCGGCGCTACCGAGACGGCGTGGTGCAGCGATTTGTTTATCACCATGTGTATTCAACCAGCTCATCCAGCACGGCCACCAGCTCCCCGGCACTTCTCTGGCAGAAGCCAGCCAATCCGTTGCAGTGAGGATTTCATTCTTCTGGTGCTGATTATTCACCCAATAACTGCGTTTATTTTTCCCAACAGGATTAATAACGCCCGCAATATGCCCCGACGCCCCCAGGACAAACTGGCTTTGACCCCCTAGCAACACTCGTCCCGCATAAGACGTTTGCCATGGCACGATATGATCCTCTTTGCAGGCAAGCATAAAGACGGGCATATCAACACGCTGCAAATCAACCTTCTGGCCACACATGGTGAGTTTATTAGGCACACGCAAACTATTTTCAAGGTACATATGACGCAGATACCAGACCAAAAAAGGCCCCGGTAAATTCGTCGCATCTGAATTCCAGTACAGCAAATCGAATGCGGGCGGCTTCACTCCTTTGAGGTAATTATTGACCACATAAGGCCAGATCAAATCATTCGCGCGCAGCGCAGAAAAAACTGCGGACAAATCACGTCCACTCAACAAACCACCCTGCCCTATCGTTGCCTCGCGCATGGCAACCGATGACTCATCAACAAAACAAGCCAACTCACCCGCATCGGAAAAATCAAGCAAGGTCGTAAGCAACGTGAGTGCAGCAACCGGATCCTCTCCGCGTGCGCGCAGAACAGCCAGGGCAGAAGTCAGAATTGTTCCGCCCACACAAAAACCCAGGGCATTGATCTGCGGGGTTTTACGTATCTTTTTCATCACCTCGATTGCCTTGATCGGACCTTTTTCCAGGTAATCATCCCAGGTGAGATGACCTAAATCAGCCGTAACATTCCGCCAGGAAATCAAAAACACTGTCTGCCCTTGTTCAACGGCAAATCGCACCAAGGAATTCTCTGGCTGTAAATCAAGGATATAAAACTTGTTGATGCAGGGTGGCACGATCAGCAAAGGACGAGCGGCAACTTTTTTGGTTTGCGGCGTATATTGAATCAATTGCATCACTTCATTTTCATACACCACAGCGCCCGCAGTGGTGGCCAGATTAACGCCGACTTCAAACACTGATTCATCCGTCATGGAAATGCGCCCTTTTTCAAGGTCGCCAAGCATATTCTGTATTCCCAGCCGAATGCTATCGCCTTGGCTATCCAGTGCCGCTTGAATAAACTCGGGGTTCGTCGCAATAAAGTTTGAAGGTGCCAAGGCATCCACCACTTGCCGAGTGAAAAACATCAGCCTGTTTTTTTCATAACTCTCTGGCAACAAGGCAATCATGCGCTGCATGTATTCAGCATTGAGCAAATACGCCTGCCGCAAATAATCGTGCGCACGACTCTCATGCCAAGCCGGGTGCGCAAAACGCCTATCCTTCGCAACCCCTTCGGCTACCAAGGGCGCAGGCTGATCTTTATTCGCATTGAGCATCTGCTGCCACAACCCCAGGTGCTGGACCTGCAGTGTTTGCAGTAGTGTCTGGCTTGCCGCCCGCGCCTCGGCAGATAACTCACCCTGTGCTGCACCTTGTCCTTGCATCAATGCCGCTAGCGTTTTTTGCAACTCCTGAAACAACGAATCAGCGGATGACGACATCACATAACCTTTGAAAAGTAGAAAAAAAGATAATTGACAGACAATACATACACAATACCCATTGGATCATTCTGCAATGCAGCATAGTGAGTGTCAAGCTATCCGATGAGCACAGAATTACGAAGGGAAAAGTCTGAATTCAACTCAAACTCATTACAATCACGGCATGTACATTATTGCCATTGGTTGGTTATATATCACGCTGCTCATGGCCGCAACAGAGCCTAGCTTAACAGCAGGCGTGCTGACTTTCAGCCTCTATGGGGCATTACCCTTGGGGCTATTGCTATGGCTGCTAGGCACCCCGCAGCGGCGGCGAAATCAAGGCAAAAAATCTAGCCCGCAAACGTCGCACTCAGCGGACAACAACCTAGCCCAGGAAGTGATCGATCGTGAAATGACTCAAGAAAATCGTCCCGATCCCCGCGCTGATTAAGAAAATCTGCTGCATTGTCGCTTTAATCTCCGTCCGTTTGTGCAAACCCGGAATCAAATCAGCCACAGCAACATAAATCATGCTCGCCGCTGCCAAAGCCAGTAACACCGGCACCGCCGCTTGCATATGCCCCAAGGCCAAATAAGCCAGCATTGCACCCACAACCGTCGCCAAGCTGGAGAGCAAGTTAAAAGCCAAAGCACGCGTCTTGGAATAGCCGGAATGGAGCAAGATCATGAAATCGCCAATTTCCTGCGGAATCTCGTGCGCGGTAATCGCCAACGCAGTAATGATACCCAGTCGAATATCCTGCATAAACGCTGCAGCAATCAGGATGCCATCAACAAAATTATGGAAGGTATCACCCACCATGATTAACAAGCCACTGCGACTTTGCTCATGTCCAACGGCAGGCGCGTGAGTATGCGCATGACTGTGAATGGTGGGCTCATGCCCTTCGCAAGACTCAAAATGACAATGCCGCCACAGCACCAGCTTTTCCAGGATAAAGAAAATCAAAATACCGCCCAGCACGGTTGCCGTAGTAACAGCGGCATCCCCCCGAGCGGTAATTGCTTGCGGCAAAACCTCAAGAAAAGCAGCACCCAATAGCGCACCAATGGCATAGCTGATGAGATGCGGCACCCAATGTGGCTGAGCCTTGAACGAAAAAAAGGCCGCCGCCAAAACGCTTAATGCACCACCCGCTAACGACATGGTGACAATCCAACTTAATACTGACATCCGTTATTTCCTATGTAATTCACTGCAAACAACACACCTGAATGTTTTCCGCTGGTGCGCAAAAGGGTAAAAGTATATAGCTTCTGTTTTGGTTAACTTGGCTTAATGTGTGGCGAAATCACACACTGCGCGTCGTTTCGCTGGCGATTTGATGGTAATGCGCAAAACGTCGCGGGTGAATATCGCCTGTAGCCACGGCATGCTTGATTGCACAATCAGGCTCGGCCATATGGTGACAATCCCGAAAGCGGCACGTGCCGATCAGGTGACGAAATTCGACAAACCCGTATTCAATTTCCTGCACCGACAAATGTGCCAGGCCAAACGCTTGCAACCCAGGGCAATCAATAAGCTCACCGCCCGTGGGTACAGGCGGCAAATGGTGCATGCGCGCGTACGTCGTGGTGTGCTTGCCTGAATCCAGCGCAGTGGAAATTTCACGCGTTGCAATCGCCGCATTGGGCACGAGCGCATTGGTCAAGGTCGACTTGCCCATGCCGGACTGCCCAACCAGCACGGAAACTTCACCCGCTAACCAGGGCAACAACAGGCTCGCATCTTGCGTAGCCGCCAGGGTGACTACCGGGTAACCCAAGGCCACAAAAGGCGCGAGTAAATCCTGGGTCGCAGGCAAAGCTGCGGTAAGGTCAGATTTATTCAGCACAATCACTGTGCGCAAGCCTTCATGCTCGGCGGCAACCAGCGCCCGCGAGAGTAAAGCATCGCTAAACGAAGGCTCGGTTGCCACCACCAGCAATAATTGAGTGGTGTTAGCCGCAATCAACTTTTGCCGATACGCATCGCTCCGGTAAAGCAAACTTTTGCGCGGCAAATGGCTGGTAATTTGTCCATCAGCGGTGACCTCCACTTGATCGCCCACGGCAAAAGGGCTTTTTTTGCCTTTGGGAAAACCTTGTATCAGACGCCCATCGGCGCACTCGATTTCATAGTGCCGACCATACGCTGCCGTGATGACGCCCTGCCCGCTCAACATGCGCAGCCGCTGCGTAGGCGCATGGCGTCGGGATCAGCGTGCATATAAAGCATCAACTTTTGCCGCGCAAATAAAATCATTCTCACTCAAGCCGCCAATGGCATGCGTGGTGTAGCGCACGGTGCATTCTTTATAGCCGACGGCAAGATCCGGATGATGATCCTCGCGGTGCGAAACCCAGGCCGTGGCATTCACGAACGCCATGGTCTCGTAATAATTTTTAAAGTGATAGGTTTTGCTGATATACGCTGCCTGACTTGTCCCGTTTTTATCCAGCGCCCAGCCGCTGAGGTCTGCCAAGTGTGCTGCAATAGCAGCCGCATTCAACGGAGAAACGC
>DIUK01000103.1:0-426 GCA_002422995.1 Rhodocyclaceae bacterium UBA6160 | reverse complement strand
GAAAAAGCGAATACACGGGATCCGGCGTGAGCGTAGCCGCGTTATCGCGATAGAGCTTCACCAAGGCCGTCACCAGGTCATGCGCTGCCGTTTGCCGCGCGGCATAAGCATCCGCCTGGTATTCATCACGGCGCGACAAGGCCGACGTCAAGGGGCTGAGCGGAAACAAAAACACCGGCAAAACCATCGAGAACAGCAGCAAACCCATCGCCGTCTGCCCCGTCAAGGTCTGCGTCGCCGTATCACCAGCGCCGACTTTTATAACATTGAGCCCGGCATAAAACCACGCCTGATCAATCACCTGCCCCAGCAACCACAACATACCCAAGCTCATCACCGCGAGCAGCAGGATGCGCTTGATAACATGCTTATGATGATAATGTCCCAGCTCGTGCGCCAATACCGCTTCAATTTCCTGCGGCGCCA
>DIUK01000060.1:4084-4897 GCA_002422995.1 Rhodocyclaceae bacterium UBA6160 | reverse complement strand
TAAACTACCGCCGCTCGCTTAACTTTCATTTACAACACAACAACCTACAAAAATCCTGCATCGAATTTCAGCAAATCAATCATGACTTGCCATTTCGCTTGACAATCACTGGTGGAGGGGGAAGGATTCNNGAGCCGTCAGATTTACAGTCTGATCCCTTTGACCGCTCGGGAACCCCTCCAGCGTAACCGCGAATTATGTTCATATTTTTCTGGGGCGTCAAGGTACATTTTGTATTTTCTTGCTAAGGGTCTGTTAAAAATCCTCTCATTGAAGGAATAAACTTGTATTTCTATCTTCACTTTCTGGAAAAATAATGAACGCTCAACCTTCCCATACCTTGCCACAGGGGCTGGTTGATACACTTACCACCCGATTTGGTGCGCGATTTTCATTGAATGAAGCTATTCGCCTGCACCATGGGAAGGATGAGTCGTCTCACCCACCCATGCCACCAGATGCTGTTGTTTTTGCTGAGTCAACAGCGGATGTTGCTGCGATTCTGACTTGCTGCAACGCCTATCAAACGCCAGTAATCGCTTATGGTGCAGGAACCTCACTCGAAGGTCACCTACTTGCTGCGCATGGTGGCATTTGCATTGATCTCACAGCGCTCAATCAAGTGTTGCAAGTGCATGCCGAAGATATGGATGTCACCGTGCAATGCGGCGTCACTCGTAAGCAGTTAAATAACTGGCTCACCGGGACGGGTCTGTTTTTCCCGATTGACCCCGGTGCAGATGCCAGCTTAGGCGGGATGGCAGCGACCCGTGCTTCAGGCACTAATGCCGTGCGTTATGGCACGATGCGAGA
>DIUK01000060.1:0-4070 GCA_002422995.1 Rhodocyclaceae bacterium UBA6160 | reverse complement strand
ACTCGGCTGATGGTTGGCTCTGAAGGCACCCTTGGCATTATCACTGAACTCACTGTTCGGCTTCATCCATTACCTGAAGCGATTGCCAGCGCCGTATGCACCTTTCCCAGCATTGCCGATGCCGTCAACACTGTCATTCAAACCATACAGCTCGGCGTNNGCACGCATGGAACTACTCGATGCACTGGCTATTTCCGCGCTGAATCAATACAGCAAAACCACTTTGCGAGAAGAGCCAACGCTATTTTTTGAGTTCCATGGCTCGCCTCTTGGTGTGAAAGAACAAACCGAACTAGTCGCTGACTTAGCCAAAACCAACCATGGTACCGATTTTGATTGGGCTATCCGCCCTGAAGATCGAACGCGACTATGGCAAGCCAGGCACGACGCACTCTGGGCGGCCATCAACTTAAAGCCAGGCTCACGCGGCTTATCGACAGATGTTTGCGTACCCATCTCGCGCTTGGCACATTGCATCGCAGAGACCATGGCCGACATAGCNNCTGACGAAAACAAGCGGGCACACGACTTCGCCGCGCGCTTGGCTGAGCGAGCAATTCGCATGGAAGGCACGTGTACTGGCGAACATGGCGTCGGTTTAGGCAAACGCGACTATCTTATTCCTGAGCATGGCAACGTGGCAATTGACGCCATGCGCGCAATCAAACATGCACTCGACCCNNTATCACCAGCGCCGACTTTTTATTGTTACCTACAACTCACTCGATTTACACAATAAGTCATCACAAGCACAGATATAAACAGGTACGCTGCAGTAAGATGATTTGACTAAAACAGAGGAGAAAACCATGAGCACACAGCCAACCCATCCAATGGATCCCATGGCATTTTTAAAAACACTCTGGGGAAGTGCGGGCATGCCCTTGCCTGGCTTGGTGACACCAACACTGGATACCGATGAATTAGAAAAACGGATTACTGATCTTAAGGCCGTCGAGGGGTGGCTCAAAACCAATCTAAGCATATTGCAAATGACGATCCAGGGATTGGAAGTTCAACGTGCCACGCTCACAACCTTGCAAGCCATGGGCAAATCCATCAGCTCTGCAGACATCACCAATCCAGCTGACATCAACCCAGCACTGAACCCATTTACCAACCCAAACTTATCTTCGCTGTGGCCGTGGAATCTAATGCAAACCAGTGGCGTCAACGAAGTATCGGCCGCAGAAAAAAACCAACCTGCCGCCACAGATACCCCGCCTAAAAAAGAAGCTGCCTCAAAAAATAAACGCAGCTAACAATGCTGCTGCTGGCTAGATCACACCAGCAGCGCGAAGTAATTCTAGTTCTTTGGCCGCGTATCCAATCGACTGCAAAATTGAATCACTATCGGCGCCCGCAGACCTTGCCGGCTGCATCACCTGAGACGGCCAATGCGAGAGCTTGAACGGCGGCGCGCCCTGAATGATGTTATCTATAGGCAACGTTGCCTGACGCGCAACGAATTGCGGATGCTGAACCGCTTCATCCAACCGCAATACGGGCGTTACACAACAATCCAGCGGCACCAATGTTGCCTCCCAATGCGCAAGCGGCTGCGCTTTGATCGCTTCTGCCAGCGCTTCACGGGCATGCAAGGCCTCATCTGCCGTAGTCAGCGCCAAATCTGCCAGCGCTGGCAAGTTGAGCGCATGGCACAGCCGGCGCCAAAACTTTGACTCAATCGCACCAATGGCAAGATAACGCTCGTCAGCCGTGCGATACACGCCATAACCAGGCGCCGCGCCCGTCATTTCACCTTCACCTCGCGGCGGTAAATTATCCTTATTAGCAACACTCGCCAAAGGCAGCACTGAATGCGCCAACAGCGCATCGGCCATTGACACATCGACATAGCATCCTTGGCCTGTGGCCTTGGCGCCAATCACCGCCGTGAGCACACCAACCAGCGACGTGAGGCTCCCGCCGAGTAAGTCGCCAATCTGAAACCCCGGAATCGCAGGCGCGCTGCCCTGGGTACCGATCTGGTCGAGCAGACCAGCCATCGCGATAAAGTTAAGATCGTGCCCGGCATAGTGAGCCCATGGGCCTGTCTGACCATAACTGGTGATTGCGCAGTACACAATCCGAGGATTAACGGCACGCACAGCGTCATAGCCAATCCCTAACCGATCGACCACCCCTGGACGAAAACTCTCAAAAATCACATCTGCAGTTTCTGCCAAACGCAAAAAAGCCTGCACCCCCGCAGGCTGTTTAAGATCCAGACGCAGACTTTTTTTGTTGCGATTCAACATGCGAAAAAACGGGCTGTCCCTCCCCTCCGCATTGGCCTCAGCTGCCCCAGGGCCAAAGGTACGGGCATAATCACCCAGCCCGGTGTCTTCAATCTTGATGACCTCAGCACCTTGATCTGCCAGATGCAATGTCGCCATCGGGCCTGGCAACAGGCGTGTGAGATCAAGCACACGCAACCCGGCCAACGGGCCGCATGCAGCACTGGCTGGCACGTCCAATTCAGAAGCTGCTATCGCCACTGCCGCCATCCACCATCCGTTACGGCAAGGAGACCTGCCCGCGTCCCGCCAAGGGATGCCGTCCCTTCGGGACATAAAGCGGAAAGTCCAGGTCTGCAAGGCTGAGTGTCTTTTGCTCGAGCCCCTTTTCCTCGAACCTCTTTTCCTCGACCGTCTTGCAGCGCATCCATAGTGAAGCGGGCGGAGTTCTTTCCTGCCACTTCTAGCTGTGCAGATGGTTCCTCAGTGGGTTCATCAGTTGCTTTATCAGCACTGACTTTTGAAACAGCATCCAGCGACGTCATCTGCGATCAGGCGTAGGTGTAAAAACCACGCCCGCTCTTGCGACCCAAATAACCTGCACCGACCATTTCTTTTAACAATGGCGCAGGGCGATATTTTGAATCATCAAATCCTTCGTAAAACACTTGCATCACAGCGAGCAGCGTATCTAACCCAACCATGTCGGCCAAAGCCAAAGGGCCAATCGGATGGTTACAGCCGAGCTTCATGCCTTCATCAATCGCTTCAGCTGACGCCAGGCCTTCTGAAAAAACAAAAATGGCTTCGTTAATCATTGGGCACAAAATACGATTGACCACAAACCCCGGGTTATTTTTAACCGTGATGGGATATTTACCCAACGCTTGAGCCAAGGATTCAACCCGCGCATGTGTTTCATCCGAAGTTTGCAAGCCACGAATAATTTCCACCAGCGCCATCACCGGCACAGGGTTGAAAAAATGCAAACCCACGAACCGATCAGGCCGTGAGGTCGCTGCAGCCATGTGTGTAATTGAGATGGATGAGGTGTTGCTGGCGATAATCGTCTGCGGCGCAATGACCTTTTCAACATCACGAATAATCTTGAGCTTGAGCCCTTCATTTTCCGTTGCCGCTTCAATCACCAAATCCGCACAACTCATATCGTTCATATCAGTAGTGGTCTTGATGCGGCCAACAATCGCGCTTTTTTCTTCCTCGGTCACTTTTTCCTTCTTGATCAAGCGATCCAGACTTTTCGAAATAGTCGCCATACCTTTGCCCAGCGCAGCATCATTGATGTCCAGCATCACTGTAGCAAAACCTGACATCGCACACGATTGCGCAATGCCGTTACCCATCGTACCTGCACCAATAATGCCTATCGTTTTAATACTCATGCTGTGCTACTCCTTCTGGACTCAAAACTGATATAAATTTTTACATGCTGCGCCGGTATTGGCCGCCGACTTCATAGAGGGCATTTGAGATTTGACCCAATGAACAATGGCGCACCGCATCCATAATCACCTCGAAGACATTTTCATCCTGGATCACCGCTTCACGCAAACGCCCGAGCCAGATGTCAGCCAACGCCGCATGCTGCGCATGAAACACTGCCAAGCGCTGCAGTTGCGACTGCTTTTCTTCCTCAGTCGATCGCGCTAGTTCAATTTCGCCTTGTGATGCAAGCGTCTGTGGATTCAAAAAGGTATTCACACCGATAATCGGATACGATCCATCATGCTTGCGATGCTCGTAAGTCATCGACTCTTCCTGTATCTTGCCGCGCTGATAGCCCGTTTCCATCGCCCCCAGCACGCCGCC
>DIUK01000095.1:18413-19006 GCA_002422995.1 Rhodocyclaceae bacterium UBA6160 | reverse complement strand
GGCATTAAGATAGATCGGAATAGTGCGTAACTTGGGATTTGAGCGTACGGCCAAGTGATGAGGAACCGCAACGCCGTGATCCAATGTAAGCGCCTTGGCAAACGACCAGTCAATCCCTTCGTCGTAGCCCCGCTCTAAAATATGACGCGCAAGCTCGGGGTGGTTTGCAATCGGCCCTTGCGGGATGTTCAGCCAATCCTCTACCGGTCCATCGACATCACCAATGCCAATCAGGCAGCGCGGAATGCAGTGCGGACCAAAGATGCAGTAATGATCATCACCAATAATAATGACCGTGTCCGCTGCCAATTCGCGGATTCTCGCCTCTATTCGGCGAAATGAGGCCATGGTGTTATCGACCTTTTCCTTAGGGGCAATATGCGGGGCTGCTGACATGAATGGGTCATGCGGCATTAAAAATCCGCCAACGAGTGTGGCCATCAAACGCTCCTTTTTTAATTGAACTATCGTCTTAAAAGATCACATCCACGCCATTATTTTTTGCTGATGCTCTGCATATACTCACCCATGCCTCCAGGCCCTTTGACTGCCATAAAACCCATCAATAGCAGCAAGGTACTCGCACCCCGCTT
>DIUK01000095.1:0-18395 GCA_002422995.1 Rhodocyclaceae bacterium UBA6160 | reverse complement strand
CGAAATCTCTCAGCTTCCAAAGGACTGGTTCCTATTGTCCACATTGCTTTTTCCAAGGCGTTGCTACTCATGATTTCTCCTCTCACCCACTTGATGACGTAACGGCTTAAACCAGATAAACATCCAGCAGCTGATCAATTCGATCATTCAGAACAATCGTTTTTTTCGCTTTAATCAGCCAGCCATCGCCTTGTGGCGTCAAGGTGTAATAAGCCGTACCAAAATAGCTGCGTACCTCATGATCCGTCTCAGAATCCACCCGCCAGTTGGTTCGCACCGTGATGCCTTCTTCAGCTTCTGAGATATCAATGACCTGGAATTGATGGCAGGTTCGCGCCAGTGGGATACTCGCTGCAGACTTGCCTGTGCGAATGCGGTAGACACGATCTTCCAGCCCGCCGCGATTTTTGTAATAGATCAAGGACACATGACGCGTCGGATCCGTCACCAAGGTGCCATCGCTATCCCATGCAGGAATCCAATACGCTGCATCGGGTGAGTAAAGCGCGAGCCACGCATCCCAGTCTTTATCATCAAGATATTTGGCTTCCTGGCTTAAAAAGCGCACCACAGCGTGCCACGTAGCAGCAGAATCTACAGAGCGTGCATGTTCATTGATTGCGTTCATGTTCCACTCCTCTCAATTTTGTTTTTCACAATGTCATGCATACGGCGAGCCCATTCGTCAAGGATGCTCACGTAAATGCCTTCATCGGCAATATTTGTACTGCTCAAACGCGCCTTGACACCAATCTCTTGTCCCAGCGGATGAACACCCTTAACCCAGCGAGGCTGTCCGCGCGAGATATCGCTATAAGGTGCATTTTTCGCCTGATAGCCCAACTGGCAGTTACGGAACTCAGCTAAATCATCAGGCGTTGCCATGCCGCTGGCGTTAAAGAAATCCTCATACTGCCGCAAGCGACGCTCACGCGCCTTATCGCTTTCGCCTTTAGGTGCGATGCAGTAGGTAATGACTTCCGTACGATCAACTGCAAGAGGCCGAAAAATACGAATTTGCGTACTCATCTGATCCATCAAGAACACATTCGGCAAGAGCATCAAATTACGCATGCGTCCATTCATCCACTCCGCACGAATCTCGCCATATTTCTTCACATAGTCTGCTCGAAATTCGAAATTCGGCCGATCCTGATTATTGGGATAAGGACCATAGAGCACCGCATGACCTTGATCGAAGGCGAAAAATCCATTGACACCCGTATCAATTTTTCCAACCTCCAGCGTTTTGGTTTCTGTCGCCGACTGGCCTTTGGCACGACGACCAACGGTCATCACATAGTTACCATGCGTCGCTTTCACGTGATAACCATCCAGCCCATTCTCGGCTTGCAACTTCCAGTTACCTTGATAAATATAGGTTGACTCACCAGGCAGCACTTCCAGCTCGCCTGTCGGCGATTGATCGGCCATCAAGTCGATAAAAGTCGTGGCGCCATTGAGATACTCTTTTAGCGGCGGAACATCCGCATTCAGGCTGACCCAGATAAAACCGCGATAGCTTTCCAGCTTGGCCACTGGCGTCAAACCCAGATTTTTGCGATCAAACCCTGAGGGGTAAGCACCCGTGTCCTCATCCGTCACATTGATGAGCTCCCCCTTAGGGTTAAAGCACCAGCCGTGAAACATGCACATGTGCACCTTTTGATTGCCCTTGGTATGACGAACCACCTTGGCACCGCGATGCGCACAGGCATTCAAAAAACCATTCACTTTCCCTTCAGCATCACGCATCAGCACGACCGGCTGACGCCCAACGTACAAGGTGAAATAATCATTCGCGTTAGGCAACTGGCTTTCGTGCGCGGCATAAACCCAGCCACCTTCGATCATGTGCTCAAGCTCCAGCTCAAAAATCGCCGGATCGGTATAAATATTCCGTGCGGCTAGCACAACATCGCCCGTACCACTGACAACAACCTTATTTGTTAAATCATCCAATAATGCCTTTAACTTATCCTGCTGCAGTGCTTCGTTTGATAAAGGTGCATTCATGATATGTCTCTCTTTCGCTTGAAAATTAGCGTTTCTGTGACCATTGAAAGAAAGAGGAAGTTGATGAATCAAGCGACACGCCAGCAAACATCTCGTGCAACCTCCTCTTCTGCTTATTGGCTGTTTATTGCGTACCTTCAGCCTTTTCCTCCTTAACGGAGTTGGGCTAATTCTAGGAAGCCAGCGCTTTATTCATCTTGATTTAAGTCAACTGAATGCAAGGTGATTAAACTTTTCAAGCGTTATTGCCTGCATCACCTTCCAGTCCTGCACTAGCGGCATAGACACTCAAATAAAAACAGCGCGGTAAAGGACTCGCCTTTACCGCGCTGTAGCATCAAACGCCATCCCAAGGGAACTTTTCAGAGGTGGATTCAAAGTTTTGCGGCGTATCACCAGCGCCGACTTTTCTGCGTCGCTTTCTATGTCGCGTATCTTGCGAACTCAACCCCGCTATTTTTTCAAGCCAGCGCCTAGCTTCAAATAGCGCGCATAGTTTTCCCAAAACCCAATAATCGGGCCTTCGGTAATCATGTGATCAACACTCCCCGCATGCACACCACCCATAGCCAATACCGAGGTTTTCTTGCCATCGCGGATGACAGCGTCCTGCACGATTTCTATCGCCTCGCCATCTTCCATCGAAATCAAACCCGCTGGCCCCACCAGATTGGATTGCTTCATGCGAATCATCTGCATTTCTTCGTCATCATCGGCATAACCAAAGAGCGTCCACACAATCTCAAAGGCATTCGGCGCATGCGTGACTGACTGACGCACAGCCAGACAGTTGGCAATCTGTTGTATCAGCAGATTAGGAAAAATCGCGTTGATGACCAAGGAAGCACGATCCTCAAACTCCGGCCTGCCAGCGAGTATGCTCGCATCTTGCAGGCGAAACTCGGTGTTGTAAGAGCGCACATCCTTATAAACCTCTTGATCTTCGCTCGCAGAAGTCGGCGCTGCGGATGCGGTGGCCTTCAACAGGCTATGCCGATTGGAAGGATCCATGTAAGTAAAGCCCTTTTGAGTCGCGCGGTAAAGCCCGAAAGTGCTGTGAAACAAATGCAACAAACTGCCGTGATAAGGATCGCGAGTGTTTTCAGCATAGAGCTTCCAGTTGCCATGAATATATTGGCGATAGTCACCCATAATGCGAATCGGGCGGTTAAAAATGCGCTGAATGTTGGCCACTATCCCTTCGCCCAGATAGTCAGCCAAGGGTTCAACGGTTTTCGAAAAACTGGCGAAAATCAGGCCATTCATGACTTCAACTCGCAAGGCATCCAGCCCAAAGTTCGCCATGTCAAACGCGGCCGGCATGCCGCCTTCCCCGCGCACACCGCGCCGCATCGGCACGCCACGTAATGCACCAGTCAAATCAAATGACCATTGGTGATAAACGCAATCAAAAGACTTGACGTTCCCCCGGGACTCCCTCACCAGCAAGGCACCACGATGCATGCATAAATTCTTGAAAACGTGTAACTGACCGTTTTGGTCTCGCGTCACAATCACGGGCGTGTCGCCAATCGCGGTGGATTTAAAGTCACCGTTATTGGGCAGCTCAGCGTCCAATCCCACAAACGACCAAGTCTCGCCACGAAAAATGTGTTCCTGTTCCTGCTCGTAATATGCTTGATCGGTAAACACCTCATACGGCACACGGTAGCCGTCGGGATTCGCCACCCAAGGTTTAGCAAATTGGGTCATTGGTGCATTCACAGTGTTTTCTCCTTAGACAGAGATGATCAGATAGGTGATACGAGCAGCGTATCAATGCTGTGCGTATCCACTACCACGCGTTTTTCAGCAAATTTAAGTTCGCCATTCTGAAAAACAATGCGATCTTTATATTTGCCTGCGCTAAAAATACTGGTCTGACCATTTCGACGTGTCTGCAACACCACATAATGGCTGTGCACTTCCAAGTAATCTTCAGCCACCGCCTGAATCAGCACATTCGAGACAATGTGTCGATACCAACGCTGCGGATAAATGTTGGCTTCACGCAATGACACAATGCGATCTGCCAACATTCCTTGACTCGTGCAAAAAACCAGCGTCAAGGGCAAACCTCGTTCTACATTTTCGCGTGTGATAATTTCGTAGCGGCAAGCCTCCTGGGTAAAAAAGCTCGGCCATGCTTCCAAGTTGTCGTCGTCAATACAAGCAACATAACGACTCAGCAAACGCTCTACTCGCCACTGCGTTTCCAGAGCAGAGTAACCTTGCCATATAAAGTCATCAGGCACCATGGCGGACGGCTTGTCTTTGGAAAATGCCGCGGATTGCGACGACAGTAATGAAGAGCTACTCATGCTTTTTCTCCTTGCAGTGAAAAGGAAAAATTAAAATGGAAACACGATATACCGTGGTAGCACATCCGCGTCATACACGGCACGCCGCTCGCAGAACACGGCGCTATCACCCTGTATTTCGATCAAGTCGCGGTATTCGCCACTGGTGAGCACTGCGGTGGTGCCGCCTTCAGCACTCATCATGATGGTAAACCCCGAGGTAACACGGTACTGGTTATTTCCTGCCGCTTCACAACTCAGGCGCTGAATAAAGTGCCGGGTACGATAAGGCTCGTAGGTACCGGCCCAGACCTTGGTCACAAACGAGACGCGATCATCAATCCGGCCGCGACAGTCGTCGTACATCAACGCCAGTGGCAAGCCACGCCGGTCGTTTTCTGTAGAGACGCAAAAGTAGCGCGCGTTGTCTGCGGCAAAAGTCGAGGCCCAGGCGGCCATATCACCTTTATCCAATGCCGCCAGATATGCACTGTGTAATGCATCAATGGCTGCGCTGTGTGCAGCAGTTATCGTCTGACTCATTTTTCACCCTCCCTTTTAAAGCCCATCACTTTGCGATAGTGTTCCCAGCGTGGCAGATTGCCGGTCTCATCGTTTTGCTTCACGTCCATAGGCACTTCGGACAAGCTTGTTACGCCTTTTTGAAACTCAGCAAAGCCCGGCGTCTGGTTACCGATATGAATGCGCTGAAAGATGGCTGCATCTTCCATGCTGATCATGCCGCAGGGGCCCAGCAGGTTGGATGACTGACGGATACGGTGCTGAACCATCGCCTCATCGTCATCTTCATGCGCGAAATAAGCGTAGTGCACTTCAGTAACATCATGGCTGCGTGCCATCGCAAAGCGCAGGTTAATGATGTCAAGGTGTTTGACCATCACTGTTGCAGGAAAAAGCTGCACAATGCGCGATCCCTTGGCAGGATCACTGCCCTTGAATTCAACCAATGATGGATCATTCACAAACCCGTTGTTCTGGATCGCTTTCAATTCCGCTTCGAACACCACATGGCCATTCTTGGTCATGCGCTGAAATCCCGTCGTACCTCCTTGCCAGTTCAACAAGCGGAAAGCCGTATGCAGCATGGGGGCATGGTAGCCATCGTTGTCGTTATAGCCTTTCCAGTTTGAGTCATAGCGCACTTTTTGATAACCCAACAGCTTGAGACGACCATCACCACCGAGCAATGTGCTCAAGGTGGGTGGCACGACATCACCGAGCCACTCAGTCAAGGGTGGGGTGTTTTTGCCCATGGTGACAAAAATTATGCCCATGAATTGCGCACTCTTAACTTCCATCAAGCCAAAATTTTCTTGCTTGAAATCCGGGGCAAATTCTTTCGACCCCGGGCATGCAGCCAAGGCACCGTCGAGTGAAAATAACCAGCGGTGATACGGGCATTCAAATTCCTTGCGATTGCCACTCGTCGCTACTTCCAGTTGATTTCCGCGGTGAGTACAGGTGTTATAAAACACCCGGACTTGATTGTCTTTACCACGCGCGATCAACAGCGGTACGCGACCCAGGTCAAACGTCTTGAAATCACCAGCATTGGGGATTTCCGCAAAATGCCCGACGACATGCCAGCAGTCACCGTAAAAAATATTCTTGAGTTCATCTTCAAACAGCGACTTGTCACCAAACACCTCTTTGGGGATCTGGTTCACTTTTGCCGGCCAAACAGCTGGCGCTTTACCTGTGTAATTGCCTGTTGGACTGCCTATCGCCGGATTACCTATGTATTGTGATGTCATGAAATATCTCCTCTTTAAAATAAAGTGTTCATGTTGCTATCCAAAACGACAGACGTGTCGAGCAAAAGATCGCGCACAACCAGTCGCCAGCCCTGGGCAGTTTCGCGCCACACATCCCGACGCCCCGCCACAAAGTGCTTTTCTTCACCATCAATCCGGCTACGATGAATGCTTACCACCGAATACACCTCAGCCTCATTGGCTTCCGCCCCCTGCCAGATTTCGACATTACTAATCACTCGGCGCACTTTGTTGCGTGGGTCTTCCGCCCACACCAAACCCGACTGCAAGCGATCAACGCGCATTTTCAGACGCAGCTTGTTTTCGTCAAAGATATAACCACCACCAAAAGCCAGCGGCGTGCTGCGATCCTTACGAAACCGCCGCTCGGTCAGCGGCATGCGGTAACGAATCGCGTCATCCATCAAGCCCAGCCAATCGTTGTAGTTCTCGTCATCCAATAGCCGTGCTTCAAAAAACACGTGCTGCTGTAATGCCAAGTGTTTTTCGAGCGGCAGCATCGTGCGCACTTCAAGCGGTTTGGACAGCACGCTGTTCATCGTTCGCCTCCAGTGAGTTCAAGTTGTATTGGGGCACTTCAGACCAATCCTTAGCCTGCATGTGCTCTTGCCAGCGGCGATAAAAGTAGCGCTGGTTATGCTCGCTCACTACGCCCGAGGCAATATCGCCCGGCAAGCCAACGCGCTTGCCTGATCGCCCCAGAGCCATATTGGTGTACACCGGCATTTGCCGGGTGCGCCAGCCACGCGACTGCACAGTGCAGGCACTTAAATTGTCGCCATCGTCGTTATCAAACAAGCCAGCAGGACCAAAGGTGAGCAGCTCGTTATCCAGAATTTGCTGTTTTAATTCGTCTGGCATGGCCTTTTCAACAATCGCCCAGGTCCACATCTCAANNTCAATCTTGCCCGGGCCTTTGGGGTGATACACGCGGAACCAGTTAAGCCCCGGCAAAAACTGCAAGCTAGGGAAAACGGTCAAGTTCAATTGCGAACCCCACAGTTTTTCGCCACGAAACTTGCCCAGGCGCGCCACCGCTTTGGCGCGGTTCTCATTGAGATATTTCAAAGCCAATGTGGGGTTGGGATAAAAGGCATAACCTGAAACGCCATCCAGTGTCGCCAACACGGAATTGCCATTCAACCCGGCAACCGACATGCCGCCTTCAAGATCTACGCTGGAGTTACCTACCGTAAAGCCGGAAAAGTCACCGCTTTGCGTTGCCTTCAATGCACCACCATGCGACCAGCCCAAGTGGTAGCCATCGCCACACACGTTTTCAACAGACAACTTCCAGTTGCCGTGGATGACGACTTTTTGAGTCGCACCCAATAATTCAGTCCCTCCGGGCATGGCATCCAGCGCCACGTCCAGATACCAGCGCATGTCACCCAGATAGTCCGCTAAGGAAGGCGCATTCTTGTCAAAGCAGCCAAAGATCAGCCCATGGTACGAATCAACCTGCTCAACCGGCACCAAACGAAACTGATTTTTGTCAATTTCATTGAAATAGACTTCACTCTCCAGCGGCACAGTCGCCAAGCTGCCGTCAATGCCAAACGCCCAGCCGTGATAGTTACAGGAAAAAGCCCGCGTATTGCCACGATCAGCGCGCGTCAAGCGATTACCCCGGTGCGTGCAGGTATTCAGAAAAACCTTGATTGAACGATCATCCTGCCTCACCACCACCACTTCGTCCTCACCCATGTAGGTGCGAAAAAAATCACCCGGGTTCGGCACTTGGGATTCATGCGCCAAAAACAACCAGCAACGACCAAAGATGCGTTCCAGCTCCTGCTCGTAAATTGCTTGATCAGCATAAATCACTCGGCGTTGCGCGCCTGTTTGCTGATCAATCAGATCATCTATATTTATCATCTCGTCTCCCGATTTATTGACCGTGATCGGTCTTTTTTTCTTCCTGGAAAGAAGTTCGGCTGATTCTAGGAAGGTCTGGATTAAACCGACTTGACTTAAGTCAACCAAATACCGTTTTTTGGCGACACCCCCATGTCATCGCCAACGCTATCCACGCCGCCGGGGATAAGCACAAAAAAAGACAGGGCGGGAAATTATTGAATTTCCCGCCCTGTCTTTTCCCGGTGCATCGCCTACCCCTTCTGCTGTGCCGTATCACCATCCGCAGCGGCGAGGAGACCTGCCCGCAAAGCGGAATCCCAGGTCTGCAAAGCTGAGCGTCTTCTGCTCGACCGCCCTGCTGCGCAGGGGCTTCATCAGCGCCGAGTTTCTGGCGAGTGATCTCTGACTAAAGCAACCTACTCCTCAAAGCATCAGCGAGCGCCGGAAATCGCGTGTTGCGCTCTTGGCCTCTGCTGCGGCATTCGGCACTTCAGGCATGGCAGCACAAAAGGCGTCGATTGCCTTGTCGGCCAGCGGCTCCCATTTTGCAATCCACTGCTTGATGGCTTCTGCATTACCTGATTTTTCGAGAGTCATTTTTACCAGCGCCGTTGCCCAGCGACGATGGCGGGCAGCATCCAGAAGCTGGCTATCCGTCAACAGGCCAAGCAAGGTATCACCGTTATGACGCCCGGCCTCGCCCAATTTGCGCAATACAGCCTCCTCAATCGCAGGCTTGGCAACGAGATTCAACGCAACAAATGCTTCGCCCCAATCCCAGGTGGTTAACACTTGCTCCATCAATACCCGAAATCCTTGCCATGCAGCGTCGTCTTCCCAATACTTTCGCTCATCCTCGCCAAGACCTTTGCTGGTAAAAGTCAAAGACAACTCTTTGGTACGGTAAGCGGTATGGCTTAACCAGCGCATCGAGTCGGCGGCCTGAAACGCAGCGCAGTTGGTAATCGTGCTGGCAGGGGACATCTGCTGGAGGTAGGCCGATGCCATTTGCAGGGCGTGAAAAAGATAACGCCCGGGCGTATAAATTCTGGCTAGAGTGCCCACCCATTGAGGCTCGAGCCCTTTGTCATGCTCTCTTTCGTTAAATTGATTGAAGAGACCGAATACATAGGTTTCCTGACCGTCTTGCAGCATGTTGTAAGTGCGGTAGACCAATTCATCGGGATCACGAAAGGCATTCCAGTCGTCATGCTGCAAGGGGCTGTTGTTACGATACTGCTTGTACCAGCGATTCATCGCGAGATCCGGATCGAGATCGTAAGGCGCATTCGCGTCGCGGGTGTTGTACAGCAAGTTAGTCGAAACAATCTCGTATTCGCTCGGCTTGCGACGACGCTTGGCGAGATAGCTCCATGTTTTAAGCGGCTTTAAAACTTCAACGGCAGTCATTCTTCTCTCCTCGTTAACTTTATTTACAAGACCAGGGCGTGATGAAAACGCACGTAATCTGCCTTGGTATCAATCCGCCCGGCAAACGAAGCCAGATCGACTTCCAGCTCGTTCATGCTGAATGGCCGCCCGAGCATTTCTTCAATGGTTTGCCGCTGAAGAAACATTTCGCCATCTGTCTGGATACGCAGATAAGCCAGCTTATCTTCAACCGTGATTGCCTTGCCTGGATTATCGATTTCAGCGGCCTCAGCTACTGCATTGGCCAGATCGCCCTGACGCATGACCGGACCTACCTTGTTGTTAATGTGCGACTGAGATATATCACTCATGTTTCATCCTTTTTATTCGTATGTTCACTGCCAGTTCGCTGGCTTAGTTGATGCATCATTTCCTTGCAAAAAACAATCAGACGTGAGCAAACAGCGGCACAACGCCTGCGGTATCAACAAAGACAACTTCTTCTTCCACTTTGACAGGATATTCAGCCAAACATGCATCATCCGGATTGATTCCCGCGCCAGTTTTGGCATCGAAAATCCATTGATGCGCACGGCAGATCAGCGCCTTGCCATCGAACTGCCCTTCCACCAGCAAAATATCCTGATGCGGGCAAATCCCTTGGTAGGCACGAATATCACCCCCCTCCATACTCAACAGCAAAACCTCCTGGCCATTGACTTGAAAGGACTCCATCTCGCCTTCCCACAGATCATCCAGCGTGCAGACTTTCTCAAATGTCATGTTGATGTATTCCCGAATTTATTCCCAAATGACTTCAATGCATTCCATCGGCTTCAAACCCGATTCACTCACCTTGAGCGTGCGCGACATGAGTTCGCTGGCGCCTTGGCGACGCACGCGCAGGGTGTGGCCCGGACGCGCCGGGACACGACGACCGACGGAGTGATGCGCTGCGGCCGCCGCGACTTCATCCATGGTGTTTTCAGTATCCACAGGGAGCAGTTGCAACACAAAGTCCCCCTGGAAATTTGACGTTAAAGGAAACGCTGCCATGTCTTTATCCTTCTTTAAAGTAGTTGGTTGGTCTGATGAAAGTTGTGCTGTGCGTGGTTTATAGACGAGCCGTTCTCTTCAGGCCGCCGCTTTTTGGCGAGCCGCGCGTATCGTTTCTACCCAAGCATAGTTGTGCGCATCGTCGCCGATTTCACCAGGAGCAAGACTCATATAGTTAAGCGCGCCTTCGAGATTCGGCGGCTGGATATGACCTGCGAGGAAGCGATCGATGAGTGACAGATGACCGGCGTAGCGCTCAGGCTCCTGCTCGAAACACCATTGGCAGCCTTCTGAACAGAAGTGGTACGAGCGCCCTTTGTATTCAAGGGGAAAGTCACGCACTTTCCAAGCCGGGCCGGGAACTGATGCAATCGGCAATTGACACATATTGCACAGCATCGGCAAGGTCTCGGGATAGGTGCGTTCTTTTTTGCCTTCCAACAGATTATCGGTAATGACATCCCACACCGTACCAAAGCTTTCCGACCATCCCGGATATTTTTCTTCAAGCCAGGCACGATCCTCGGCAGTAACGCCTGCGGGGTTGTTCCACCACATGATCGGACGCCAGAACCAGAAACCCATTTGCATGGCATGGCTGGCATGATCCAGATCAGCCACCAACTGATCCCAATACCAGGGCTTATCCAGACCTAAATCCAGCAAGGCGCGCTCAAATTGACTCACAATCCATTCCAGCATGAATTCCTTGAAGGACATTTTTCGATCAGCCACTGGCGTGAAATAATCCATGGCAGCGCCCGTCACTGCGGAGAACAGCCTCCAAGCACGCCAGATCATCATATCCACAATGCGCTGTGCCTCTTCCTTTTTGCCATTCTCCAGAAGAATCGCCACCAGCGGTCCGCCGATCTGCGCATGGCGCGATTCATCCGTTTGTATGCTCGAGATCATGTTCGAGAAAGACCAGTCACCAACTTCGGCTGCATCCGCCGCCAGGCCAAGAAACTGCATGTTGGTGAATCCCGTTTCAAACGCAAAAGTCAGCCCCAGGGCAACTTCTGATGCACCGCGCGTTACCATCATGTCATCAAACAGATGACGTGCCGCGACAATGGCCCAATGATTGGTATCACCTGACTTATGCGCCCAATCGAACTGACGGTCTTTCGGGCAAAGCTCATGCGGAAAATACAGTTGCAGTTGAGCGTGCCGCATTTCATCCAGCATGCCCATGGTGGCCATGTTGCGCATGCCGGGTGCCTTGCCAAAACGCGCCATGCGGGCTTCCGCCGTGGAGGCGGAATACTCGGCACGCGGGAAGGCACCGTAGTGCAGTTTTAATACCGCCTGCCAGCCCGGATCAGCTTTTTCGTAAATCTCGCTGCGTTCTAACGCTGCCTTGACGGAGTAAGCACCCGCGTCTTTCTCGCGCTGAACTTTCACATATTCGGGGTACGTTTGCTTATAGGGTTCGTCGTAGCTCTCCCATTTGGATAGCGGAATCCCCATACTACCGGACATGTCTGGTGGAAAGAGTTCATCTTCCGTCACAGAGCCCGGCGTCCAGTTGGTGGTACGCGCAAGGTTGTACCAATCGAGTCTGCCAAGTAATGCCATGATCTTCTCCTCTTAATTAATATCTGCAAACATATTCGTTTCGTCGCTAGAGGCTCTCGTATCGGTTGGAACGCATCAGTGATACATCAACGAACGACTTTTTTATTTCCCCCGCTTAAACATTAAATGTCAAAACCCACTCGCAACCATTGATCTAAGTCAACAAAAGTAGCAAAGCCATGTTTACCCTGATGCGCTCGTCACCTGAAAGTGTTACTTTTCTCGCCGTGTCAATTCAACAACCCCGGAGGAAAAATAAAATGTTGCTTTTAAATTCCCTAGTATTGGCCTGCGCCCTCTTTCTTGGCTTGCACTGGCTGGTAGCTGGCAGCCCTTTGCGTCATGTGGTGGTTGCCATCACCGGAGAAAAGATATTCCGCATCCTGTTTTCGCTGGCCGTGCTGACCAGCCTGATCTGGATGGGATGGGCTTATGCCCATGCGCCTTATATTGAGACCTGGGGCAAAGCGGTGGTTTTAAAACCAGTGACTAATGTCTTGATGGTTTTTGCCTTTGTATTCTTGATTGTTGGTACTTTTTCCAAAAACATCAGCGTGCTCAATCAAAACCAACCACAAGATATCAACGCACGAGGATTGCTGCGCATTACTCGCAACCCCGGACTAATCGGGTTTGGGCTATGGGGGCTGGCGCACTTCATGGTGAATGGTGATTGGGCAGGCCACCTGCTATTCGGCACTTTTATTTTTCAAGGATTTATCGGCCCCCTGAACATGGAACGTAAATACCGAAAAAAATTCGGCGCGACATGGGATGCGTTTGCTGCTCAAACCTCTCACGTGCCATTTCTCGCCATTCTGACAGGACGCAACCGTCTGGTCTTGAGCGAGATCAGCAAACCCATGCTCTTGGTGAGTGTTGCAGCCTATGTTCTTGTGCTTTACTACCATGCTGCTTGGTTCGGGGTTTCGCCACTACCCTGATCTGCCATGATCTATTGCCTCTGGATATCTATGCATCCTTCCTGACCTGTTTAGCGCCGTCCTGCCAGCGCCGACTTTTACCTCTAGCCTTAAAACGCAAAAGCCGCTCCAACAGAGGAGCGGCTTTTGCGTTTAACAGCGTACTGTTATAACTTCACAGCATCACTTTTTTGACCAGTCATAGCGCAAGCGAAGATCCAGTCCATAACCTGGCTCTTCGTTGTCATGGCCCCACATGTCATACTCGTAGTATTCCGACTGATGAGTGGCTTTACGGCCCACACCGCCAACTTCAACCAGCCAGCCAGAAGGATTGACATGATAAAAAGTGAGCATGTGGTCGTTGCTATGCTTGCCAAGTCTCAAATGAACAGGCAACTTCCTGTCTCTGACAATATCGTGCGTCAAGCCAACGTCATCAATGTTGTCCACTTCAAACTTCAGGTGATTAATACGCTTGGGCGCAGGGCCGCCCACAAAGGCCACCGTGTGATCGCGGCCATTGCAGTGCATGAACACCGGCTTGGCGATAACCCCCGGTGCCTGCGGCACTTGCAAGTGATATTCAATCGAGCCGCGCATGCCAAATACATCGGTATAAAACCGGTAGGCTTTTTGCACATCGGTTTGCCGCAGGATGAGGTGACCCAAACCCTCGTCTCCCGTCACAAACTGGCCATGCATCCCGCGCCCTGGGTGAAAAGGTTTGTGATAATCAATCAACGGCCCATGGTAAACCTCCGTAGGATTGCCACCCGGATCTAAAAACTTGATGAGGTCAAGCACTCGACGCTCCTGGCATTCTGCGGCATCGCACTGGCGAAACTCGACGCCCGCCGCTGCTAGCTGACGCTTCATTTCATCGAACTCTTCAGGCCCGGCAACACGCCAGCCCAGATAATCCAGATCGTCCGTGCCACTGTTATGCACGATGTAGCGGTGATGCTGATAATCCATGCGCATGTAAAAGCGATCCGTCTCGCCCTCATCGAACACCTGCAGCCCCAGTACCTGCGAAGCGTATTCGCGCCATGCGGCCATGTTGGACACACCCAAACCCAAGTACCCCAATTCAGTGACGACTGCCATAATTTAATCTCCTTATATAGTTTAAAAAACCGAATTCAGACCAGTGGATGTGCGCTTAACCCATACTGCGCACGCCCATAGAACATCATGTGATCGTCATATGCCTGACCAAAATGGATAGACATCATGAACAGGTCACGCGCAAAAACTTCAACCAGATCACCCCGGTATGCTGCAGCACCTCCCAGCATTTCCATGGTACGAAAACCCACTTGCGCAGCAATTTTGCCAATGGAGCACCGCCAGGCAGCATCTCTTGCCAACTCAGGTTCGGTAGCAGAGGTTCTGCCTTCTTTTGTCCACGCTTCAATCTGCTGCAATTCACACTCATACAGCGCTTCTGCAGTTTCAACCCATGTCGTGACTTCGCCCAGATTGCGCTGCGCTACGGGAGACTCCCATTCCTTCATCCCCAGCACAACGCGCTGCCTTTTATGCAGGCGTTCACGCAACTCACGCTGCATACGCTGGATGCCACCTAACGCAATGGCAGCAAAACCAATGGTGAAAGCCGGCCCAAAGGGCGTGCGATAGACAGCTTCTTCCGGATCAAACTCGCCACCAATCGGCACCGCATTTTTTTTGACCGCTGCGAGCGGGCACACTCTGCGCCAAGGTACAAACACATCCTTGACCTCAATGGAATGACTGCCCGAACCATTCAAGCCAAATGCTTTCCAGTCGCGGATGATATTGCCTTCGGCAACCTTGATCGTAGCCAGACAGGGTTGAGGGCCGCCTGTAATGCCGAACAGCTCTCCGGGCAAATCAATAATGGCACCAAGACCGATCCACTCGCACATCTCGATGCCACTACCCCACTGCCAGCGGCCACTCAAACGCAAGCCCCCCTCAACATAAGTAACCTGCCCGATGGGATAAAGAATATCGGCAACGAACTTGTCAGCACCGAAAATTTCTTCACGACCTTTGGGCTGCAGCATCGCCACCCAGCATTCATGCGCGGGCATGAATAGCGTGAGCCACCCTGCAGAGACACTGTACTGGGCAACCGTGCGCACAGCCTCGAGCATCGTGCGATGCCCAAGACCATAGCCGCCATATCGCTTGGGGCGCAAAATACGGTGAAATCCAGCCTCGTGCATGGCCTCTTTGAAATCGTTGCCATAGCCGCCACTGGCATCCGCTTCAACCAGTCCCGCCTCGGCAATTTTGCCAAGATGATGCGCGCGCTTGATAACCTCTTCATGCGTCATTGTTTTTTGTAACATCGTTCTCACTCCTTGAAATTATGCTCAGCCGGACGATCACACCAGCGGGTGCTGACTCAGCCCATATTGCGCACGGCCGTAGAACATCATGTGATCCTCATAAGCCATGCCAACATGAATGGAAATCATCAGCAAGTCCCGGGCGAAGACTTCCACCAGATCACCGCGATAGGCAGCAGCGCCACCGAGAAGCTCCAGCGAGCGAAAACCAACCTGCGATGCAGTTCGCGAAATATAGGCACGCCAAGCGGCCATGCGGGCTTCTTCTTCTGGCTCAATGCTTGTTTTGCCCGCGATGCACCAGTCTTTCAGTTGCTTGACATAGCGCCCATGCAACGCTTCGATTGTTTCAACCTGGGTCGTCACTTCGCCAAGGTTGCGCTGCGCCACGGGGGATTCCCACTCTTTCATGCCAAGTACGACACGCTGACGGGTACGAATGCGTTCATGCAGTTCGCGCTGCAAGCGTTGCGCAGCTCCCACGCAAATCGCCCCGAAACCAATGCAAAAAGCCGGGCCAAAAGGCACCCGATAAACCGGCTCGCTGGGGTCATAATCTCCGCCGATGGGTACGGTATTTTTCTTGATCGCCCCTAGCGGCAACACCATATCCCAGCGCGAGAACACATTATTGACGCGGAAGGTATTGCTCCCTGTGCCATTCAGGCCGAAGGCATTCCAGTCCTTGACAATCTCGCCTTCGGATACCTTGACTGTCACCAGGCAAGGCTGCGGGCCGCCGGGTTGTCCGGGAACATCCACCATGGCCCCCAGGCCAATCCAGCCACAAAAATCAATACCACTGCCCCACTTCCATTCCCCGCTGATACGCACACCACCTTCAACGTATTCGATCTTGCCGATCGGAAAGAAAATATCGGAAACGAATTTATCAGAGGCGAAAATCTCTTCGCGCGCCTTGGGCGGCAACATGGCCACCCAGGTTTCATGCAACGGCATAAAGTAAGTCACCCACGCGCCAGAAACACTATGCTGGGCAACAGTGCGTACCACTTCAGCCATGGTGTCGTGACCCATGCCAAACCCGCCATATTTTTTCGGCCGCAGCAAGCGGTGCATTTGTGTTTCATGAATGGCGTCTTTAAGCTTGCTCGAATAGCCATTATTTCGATCTGCCTCAAAAAGTCCTTCTTCGGCCACCTGACCAATATATTCGGCGCGCTTGATGGCTTCTTCATGTGTCATCGTTGTTTGAACCACGATTTTCTCCTCAGGGTTGGTAACAAAGCAAAAATGAATTTTTGCACTATGCAGCGTACCAACCCCTACCGTATTCATGATTGATCTATATCAACACAACAGGCAATTTTTAATTCTCAAAACATCCCTGTTCATTTCTTGAAAAATCATGCCTTGTTGACCTTGATCAAAGCACCCTTTGCGACACCATGAAAAAATTTTCGTCTGCATGTGGTGGGATTTTTCATTTACCGCTGCAATCCAACAGAAAACCAAGGAGATTGTTATGGGCATCATGAGAATTGGTCACGTCAATATTCGCGTCATGGATATGGAAGCGGCCTTGAAGCATTATGAAAAAGTGGTCGGCTTGAAAACCACGCATACCGATGCACAAGGCAATGTGTATCTCAAATGCTGGGACGAATGGGACAAATACTCGCTGATCCTCTCACCAGCCGACAAGGCCGGCATCAACCATGTGGCCTACAAAGTAGAACGTGACGCTGACCTCGATGCACTGCAACAACGCATTGAAGCCTATGGCATCAATACGGAAATTCAACCTGCCAACACCTTGCCTTTCGTTGGCCGCATGTTGAAGTTCAATCTGCCGAGCGGACATGACATGCGTTTGTATGCGCAAAAAGAGTTTGTCAATACGGACGTCGGCTCCAGCAACCCTGACCCATGGCCGGATGACATCAAAGGCACAGGCGCACATTGGCTGGATCATTGCCTGTTGATGTGTGAGATGAATCCTGAAAAAGGCATCAACATGGTGGAAGAAAACACAAAATTCTGCATGGAAGTGCTGGACTTTTATCTCTCCGAACAAATTCTGGTCGGCCCGGAAAACGCAAAAGCCAAAGCGGCTACGTGGCTTTTCCGCACCTCGACACCGCATGACTTGGCCTTTGTTGGCGGCCCGATTAATGGCTTGCACCACATCGCTTTCTTCCTGGATAACTGGAACGATATTCTCACCGCAGCAGACATCATGTCGAAGAACAAAACCAGTGTGGATGTCACCCCCACGCGCCATGGCATTACCCGTGGTGAGACGATTTACTTCTTTGACCCGTCGGGCAACCGCAATGAGACATTTGCCGGCCTGGGTTACCTCGCCCAACCTGATCGCCCGGTCACTACATGGGATGAGTCGCACTTAGGGCAAGGAATTTTCTATCACACGCGCGAGCTCACGCCGTCTTTCACGACGGTTTATACCTAAAAGAAAGCGCTTTTCAGCACCGCGGTCAGCCCTCGAGCTTAGTTCGGGGGCTTTTTTTAAGCTGCCCAATATTTCCGGAGGGGAAATCATGGATTACTTGCGTTATTACCTGAATACACTGCTCGTGGTCGTTGCTATTGTCGGCTTCTATCTTGGCGAGCAATGGGTGTGGCTTGGTGCCTCAACCTATCTATTTCTGTTGGTGCTGGATTTAATGTTGCCCAACGACTATAAAAACCGCCAGATCCGCCATCCGTTCTTTGTTGATTTACCGTTGTATCTGCACGTAGCACTCATGCTGACCATGTATGGCACATTTGCCTGGCGGATGAAAACGGGCTTTGACATCACAACCAATATCAACCTTGCACTCCTTGGTTGCTTTGCCAGTCTGGTCTGGATTAGCGCCGTACCCAACCTGCCCGTCGCACATGAACTAATGCACAGACGCGGTGCATTCGAGCGTTTTCTGGCCAACATTGCTGCTACTTTCTTTTTCGACCCGCATCGTGCCATAGGCCATGTGCATACTCATCACCTGCATTTTGATACCGAAAATGATAGCGACACCCCGCAGCGTGGCGAAAAGTTTTATCAATTCATCTGGCGCGCAACCAAAGGCGCTTATCTGGATACCTTTGAGCTGGAAAAACGTCGTCTGTCGGTAAAAAACAAAAGTGTGTGGGGGCCGAGCAGCCTGGTGTTTTGGGGGCTGG
>DIUK01000092.1 GCA_002422995.1 Rhodocyclaceae bacterium UBA6160 | reverse complement strand
TGCGCACCAGGCGATGCACGCCGGTTTCCGTGCGCAACAAGCCGTAGGCATAGTCGCCTATAACTTTCAGCGAAGCGCTGCGTATGCCGGCCACGTCCCCTTCGGTTTCTTCCAGCACTTCAACTTTAAAGCCCTTGGTCTCGCAATAGCGCAGGTATTGCCGCAAGAGCATGCTGGCCCAATCGCAGGCCTCTGTGCCGCCCGCGCCTGCCTGAATGTCAATAAAGCAGTTGTTGGCGTCCGCCGGGTTGTTGAACATGCGGCGAAATTCCAACCCGCTAACCTCGGTTTCAACTGCGACCAAGTCACTTTCAACAGCCAGAAGGGTTTCTTCGTCATCTTCGCCTTTGGCCAGATCAAAGAGCTCATGGCCGTCGATAAGTCGTTGTGCGATGTGGTCAAGGCTTAAAACAACGGATTCAAGGGTCTTGCGCTCACGGCCTAATGTTTGGGCTTTTTCCGCATCATCCCAGACCTTCGGATCTTCGAGCAAGCCGACAATTTCTTCTAAACGCGATGCTTTGGCATCGTAGTCAAAGATACCTCCGCAGTTCCAGGGCGCGCATTTTCAGATTGCTAATGCGATTGGCAACGGCGTTGATGCGTTCGGCTTCCATGAAAATCCCTTGATCGTAAAACGCAAAATTATACTGCGCAGCGCAGGCTCATTGAGCGAGTGGCCGCAGCATTTTGAGTTTTTGTGCATCCTTCCTTTTTTGGGTGTCGCGAGAATGACCAGCTGGTCTGGATTTTCTGCAAAGCTTGAAATTTCCGCTATCATTCAAATTTCTCGCACCTGTCTTTTCATGGCTAAATATGTTTTTGTTACGGGTGGTGTCGTGTCCAGTTTGGGCAAAGGCATCGCTGCTGCAAGTCTGGGGGCGATTCTCGAATCGCGCGGTTTAACGGTTACGCACCTCAAGCTTGATCCCTATATCAACGTCGATCCCGGCACTATGTCGCCTTTTCAGCATGGCGAAGTCTTTGTGACTGAGGATGGCGCAGAAACTGATCTTGATTTGGGTCACTATGAGCGCTTTACCAGTGCCAAAATGGGCAAGCGCAACAATTTCACGACGGGGCAGATTTACGAGTCTGTTATAAAAAAAGAGCGTCGTGGCGAGTACTTAGGAAAGACTGTTCAAGTTATTCCTCATATTACGGACGAAATAAAACAATACGTCAAACGCGGCGCAGAAGGTGCGGAAGTGGCGATTGTTGAAGTCGGCGGTACCGTGGGCGATATTGAATCTCTGCCGTTCCTTGAAGCCATTCGTCAAATGGGCATACAGGAAGGCCGCAACAACGCTTGCTTTATTCATTTAACTTTAGTGCCCTGGATTCCCACGGCAGGCGAATTGAAAACGAAGCCAACGCAGCACTCTGTCAAGGAGTTGCGACAAATTGGTATCCAGCCGGACATTTTGCTGTGCCGCGCTGACCGACCTTTACCTGCTGACGAGCGCGCCAAGATCGCGTTATTTACCAATGTGCAGCCTGAGGCAGTGATTTCTGCACTGGATGCCACCAGTATTTACAAAATACCTTCCATGCTGCATGACCAGATGCTGGATGAAATTGTCTGCCACAAGCTGGGCATATTGGCCAAGGCTGCTGACTTATCTGTCTGGAAAAAATTAGTTGATTCTCTAGAGCATCCAACAGATGAAGTGAATATCGCTTTTGTAGGCAAATACGTTGATTTGACAGAATCTTACAAATCGCTCACCGAGGCTCTGGTGCATGCCGGCATACACACCCATAGCAAGGTTACGGTGCATTACGTCGACTCTGAACAACTCGAGAAGACTGGCTGCGCTGCGCTGGACTCGATGGACGCGATTCTGGTCCCTGGCGGCTTTGGCCGACGCGGCACGGAAGGCAAGATTGCCGCCATTCGCTATGCGCGCGAACATCAAGTGCCGTATTTGGGTATTTGTTTGGGCATGCAGCTCGCCGTCATTGAGTTCGCTCGTGACGCAGCGGACCTGACTGACGCGCACAGCACCGAGTTTGACGCCGCAACGCCGCACCCGGTGATCGCCCTGATTACCGAATGGATAGATCACGAAGGCAAAATTGAGCAGCGTGATGAAAATTCCGACTTGGGCGGCACCATGCGCTTAGGCGGACAAAAGTGCCAGCTCAAGAAAGACACGCTCGCCCGCGAGATTTACGGGCAAGACGTGATTACCGAGCGCCATCGCCATCGTTATGAAGTCAATAACGCTTACCTTCCGCGCTTGGAACAAGCCGGGCTGATCGTCTCTGGCGTCTCGGCAGAAGGCAATCCGCTGTGCGAGATGATAGAACTGCCCCAAAGCCAGCATCCGTGGTTCGTGGGCTGCCAGTTCCATCCGGAATTCACCTCCAACCCGCGCAACGGGCATCCACTGTTTATCGCCTATGTAAAGTCGGCGCTGGCGGTACGGCGTTCGATGAAGAAAACAGCATGAAACTCTGCCACTTCAACGTCGGACTCGACCAACCGCTGTTCTTGATCGCCGGCCCATGCGTCATTGAGTCGCGCCAAATGGCGTTGGACACGGCCGGTCAGCTCAAGGAAATTTGCGCCAAACTAGGGCTTAACTTCATTTACAAATCGTCCTATGACAAGGCCAATCGCAGNNAAATCGTTTCGCGGTTTAGGCATGGACACGGGCCTAGGAATTCTGGCTGATGTCAAGCAACAAATCGGCGTGCCGGTGCTCACCGACGTGCATGCCGAGGATGAAATTGCCGCAGTAGCCAGCGTGGTGGATGTGCTGCAAACCCCCGCATTTCTGTGTCGCCAAACGGATTTCATCCAGGCGTGCGCGGCTTCCGGCAAACCGGTGAATATCAAAAAAGGCCAGTTTCTGGCGCCGGGCGACATGAAACATGTCGTCGCCAAAGCCAAGGAAGCCAACGCCGGGGCGGACACCATCATGGTGTGCGAGCGTGGGGCATCGTTTGGTTACAACAATCTGGTGTCCGACATGCGT
>DIUK01000045.1 GCA_002422995.1 Rhodocyclaceae bacterium UBA6160 | reverse complement strand
ACCACTGGCGCTGAGAGTGTGACTGGTAGCTGCAAAGACTCAGGCAGTATGAGTGGCTCAGTACTGGGTTTGACTTCGATGATTTTCAGTGTTTTCACACGCAGTTTCTTGATCTCCAGATGACGTCGGAATAACGCGCGCGGCGTCCAGTCAAGGCTGACTTCCTGTACTTCAATGCGCTGTGTGTCGGTTTTCAAGCTCATGGCTGTAATGCGCAATGGGCCATAAATTGAGCCATGCACAGCCGCCACAGTAAGTTTTCCCGCGCTTAACTGCACTGCCTTGTTAATGCCCCAGCGCAGTGCGGGCTCTGTACCGATCAGCCAAAAAAACAAAACCAGGAGGAGCATGGCGCTCAGTGATGCACGCAGTGCCAGACGGCCTATTTTTCTCACGTGAGGGCGCGCCATCAGAAGCTGAACCCCATCGAGAAATGCAGTTGTATTGCCTGTGTTTTTTGGCCATAAGCGACGTCAAGGTTAAGTGGCCCGACAGGGCTTTTCCAGCGTGCGCCAGCACCATAACCATAGGCAGGCTTCAGGTCACTCAAGACGTCGCCCGCATTGCCTGCATCAACAAACAGCGCTGCCCCCCAAGTTGGGGTGAGCCAATGCACATATTCAATACTGGCTACTGTCAAATAACGGCCACCTACGACGCCATCGCTTTCAGGTACACCTAAACTTTGAAAGTCATAACCGCGTACTGTTTGATCGCCCCCGGTGCGGAAGAGGATGTCAGACGGAATACCATCACGACTGCTGGCAGCAACCATGCCGAGCTCTGCGCGCAAAATTAACTGATTCTTTTGCTGGTGGCCGAGGGGATGGAAATAAGTTATTCGCCCGTAAGTGCGTAAAAAATCCTGATCCGAGAGCAAGGCGCGCGTAGCAAAATCCGCTTGAAAATTCAGCAGATAACCCCGCGTGGGGAAAAGCAGGTTATCCACATTGCGCAGGGTCCAGGTATAGGATGGGCTGAGTGTCGAGTGCTGCTCGCTTTCCCTGCCATCAACTTTCTGATCTTCGATAATGTAGCGAAACCCGTAGCTGGTTTCTGTTTTGCCATGGATAAAACTACGCTTGCCGCCCAAGACCATTTTCTGGTTTACAACCCCTTCAATGTCATCGCGTTCCAAGAGGGCGTTCAGGCTATCCTGTCCGCCATTTTCGCGGAGGGGAAGTTGCAAGTCAGCGTTTAATGACTGGATTTTCTGTTCAAGCTTCATGACGCTGCCGAGACGCCAGGCACGATCAAGAAAATTGATATCGCGATAGTCGCCTTGGATGCGAGCGCCTGTATTGGTACTTGCCCCAATACCAAAGCCCAGTTTTTTGGATTGGTTTTCGACCACGCTGACCTGAACAGGTACCGCCAGTGGCTGCTCTGGATTGGTCTCAATATTGACGGCCGTGCTGGCAAAATAAGGGCTGTCTTGCAGACGCGATTGCAGCGTTAATAATTTGGATTGTGCATAAGGCTCGCCTGGCGTGATGGGGTTGATTCGTTCAATCAAACTCGGCGGATAACGGTTTAGCCCTTGAATGGCCAGCGGTCCGAAGGTGAATGCAGGCCCGCTATCAAGAAGGACTTTAAGCGCTGCGCTTTGGGTTTTTGGATCGACTGTTGCCTGACTGTCAGCTATGGTCGCTGCCGGATAGGTATCCAGCAATAAATTTTTCAGTGTATTGCGTTTGGCAGATTCCCACTCGTCATGACGAAACACAGCGCCAGGGCGCATGGGCCAGTCTGCACGCATCTTTTCCAGGCGCGCCTGGCTTTCTTTTGAGCCATCGGCAAAAGCACCAATGACTTGAAGATCAAGCTGCGAGACCCGCACCACTGCGCCGGGCACAACCAAAAGCTTGACGTCCCATTGATCATCCTGACGGATTAGCTCCACGCTAATTTCCGGCGAATAAAAGCCTTCAATGGCAAGAAATTCGCGTAATTGTTCGGGCGCCAGACGCACCAAGCGTTTGAGCTGCGCTTCATCCATGCGCGGGTTATCGCGCCAGCGATACAGGTCGAGATGCGTTTCGATCAGCTTGCGCTGAGCGGCGGGTGCATCGAGCTCAATGTGGTAACGAAAAGTCGCTGACGCATCTGCTGCCGGGTTCGTTTGTGCAACACTTAGCGAGGCCAGGAGGCCAGCGAAGATACTAATGGCCGCGACAGTCTTCTTGATCATGTCATGCAATCATTCACGTATAAGCATGTGAGCGCAGATCAAGTGAATAATTTATTTGTCACTTTCTTGATTTCATTTTTCAATAGGCTGGCTGATAACCCTTGTTTTCGATTCTGTGTCGAGACGGTCTTCCAGTTCGCCAAAATAGGCGCTGAAGGTATTTTCGGACTGTTTTAGCAAAGCGCTTATCTTGTCATCGAGTGCATCAAGCCGGCTTAATATGCCTGCTTTATTGTCTGATCCTGCGTCATGAAGTTTTTTAAGTTCAACTTCCAGTTGGGTTTGCAAGGCGCTGAATCGTGACGCCTCTGCTTTGTCGGCCAGATCCCGATTGGTTTGCAATGCTTTTTCATGGCGCCGCGCCTGCAACAGGGCCGAGCTTTGCAGATACGTGGTGAAGGCAAGAAACAGCACTATGAATATGACCAATAGCGCAATCATGAGCAGGCCGAGCGGTACTTGGATGTCGATAATCCCCAGCGAAAGCACGGATGATGCCGTGAAGACTTCCCAATTTAAAAAAACCAGTGCGGTAGCTGAGGCCAATAAAAGCAAGATAAAAAAGCCGATGATCTTCATACAAGGTACCTTTCCTTTAGTTGCAAATTGAAATGTCCAACAGAGCCAGTTTACGCCGGTATGAAAATTACGCTGCAGGTGTTCAGTTGCACATTGTCGTTATGGGCGCAGTGAGCTGGGGCAATGCCTGCCGCTACGTTTTGTGTCTGGCTAAAGGTGAATAAATTGCCTGCGCCAAAAGTCTCAGCGCCACTTGGTTCTCATGCCTGAGCAATGTTCAAGCGGCGGCAGATTTCCAGCGTCAGGCGCGATTGGTTCATCGAATAAAAGTGCAGCCCCGGCGCGCCGCGTGCGATGAGCTGCTGGCACAAATCGGTGACCACATCCAGCCCGAAGGCTTCGATGGCGGCGGTATCGTCGCCAAAACTCTCAAACTTTTTGCGCATCCAGCGCGGAATGTCTGCACCGCAGGCGTCTGAAAATCGTGCGAGTTTTGAAAAGCTGCCGATCGGCATGATGCCCGGAATGATGGGCGTAGTAATGCCTAGCGCACGGGCTTCGGCAACGAAGTTTTCAAAGGCATCGATGTTGTAAAAGTATTGCGTAATGGCGGCGTTGGCACCTGCGTCGATTTTGCGTTTGAAGTTGAGCAAATCATCACGCGGGGTTTTGGCTTGCGGGTGCCATTCGGGGTAAGCGGCGACATCCAGATGAAAAGTGTTGCCTGTTTCCTGGCGAATAAAAGCAACCAGTTCATTGGCATAGCGAAATTCGCCTGGGTCGGCCATGCCGGATGGCAAGTCACCGCGCAAGGCAACGATGCGGCGAACGCCTTGCGATTGAAAGGTGGCGAGCAATTCACGAATGCTCTCGGCGGTGGATCCAATGCAGGATAAGTGGGGCGCGGCACTGTAGCCGGCGCTGGCAATTTCGCTCACGGTGGCCAGCGTGCGCTCACGCGTGGAGCCGCCTGCGCCATAGGTGACGGAAAAGAATGCGGGTTTTAACACCGCGAGCTGAGCCAGCGTTGCACGTAATTTCTCGCTGCCTTCTGCCGTTTGTGGCGGGAAAAATTCGATGGAGAGTTCAAATGTCATGGCTTGCCCATTGAGGAAAAATCTAAAAAAGTCGGCGCTGGTGATACGGCGTACGCTGTACCCCTGCGCCAACGGTCAAGCGGTTACAACTTAGTAACGGTAATGCTCAGGCTTGTAAGGGCCGGATTTTGATACGCCAATGTAAGTGGCTTGCTGTTCGGTCAGCTCGGTAAGCTGGGCGTTCAGCTTCTTCAATTGCAGGCGCGCGACTTTTTCATCCAGATGCTTGGGCAGCGTATAAACGCCCACCGGGTAATCCGCGTTGCGAGTGAAGAGCTCAATCTGCGCAATCGTCTGGTTGGCGAAAGAGGACGACATCACATAGCTCGGATGCCCCGTGCCGCAACCCAGATTCACCAGACGGCCTTTTGCCAGCAGGATGATTCGCTTGCTGGGTTTACCATCAACTGCGGGGAAAATAATGTGATCAACCTGCGGCTTGATTTCTTCCCACTGGTATTGCTCCAGCGCGGCGACTTCAATCTCGTTATCAAAGTGGCCGATGTTGCACACAATGGCCTGGTCTTTCATCTTCGTCATGTGGTCATGCGTGATGACATGGTAGTTGCCCGTGCAGGTGACGAAAATATCCGCCTTGTCGGCGGCGTAATCCATGGTCACGACGCGATAGC
>DIUK01000135.1:25164-32686 GCA_002422995.1 Rhodocyclaceae bacterium UBA6160 | reverse complement strand
CACGCACAGCGCACCGTGCACGAAGTATTCGAGGGTGCATTTTTCCGCCTTGGTCACTGCCCGGATGCGCTGGATTTCAATGAGCGACAACTCCCGTGCCAAGACGATTTGCGAGAAACCCACGTCCTGCAAAAAGCGCGCCTTTTCTGGCGTGCGAATATCGGTTTGCGTGCTGGCATGCAGCTGAATCGGTGGCAAGTCCAGTTCCAGCAAGCCCATATCCTGCACAATCAGTGCATCCACCCCGGCGTTATAGAGTTCCCAGGTCAGGCGGCGCNNGCGCGACGAAAATTTTGGCGTGAAAGCGATGCGCAAAGGTTGTGAGCCGGGCAATATCAGCCACCGCATTGCCTGCGGCTAATCGCGCGCCAAACGAGGGGCCGCCGATATATACCGCGTCCGCGCCATGCTTGATGGCTTCAATGCCAATCTCGACATCGCGAGCGGGGGAGAGCAGTTCGAGCTGATTCGGGGTCATGGCAATAAAGATGGATGAGACGAGGATTTTATTGAGGTTTTGCGGATTGCCGCCGTGAGGGCAGGCAGGCAAGGCCAGCGAGCAAAAGCGCAAGAACATTTCCCCAGCGTGCATAAGGGGTGAGGCCGGTATAGCCCTGAGCACTCACAGTGAGTGCGGCAGCTGTGAAGGGCGGCAGCACTGCGGTGACAATGCCTTTGGGCGAGATCATTGCGGTCATGCCGGTGTTTGTGGCGCGTAGCATGGTGCGACCGGTTTCAATGGCGCGCATCTGGGCGATTTGCAGGTGTTGCGGCTGGGCAAGCGAATCGCCGAACCAGGCAGTGTTGGATAGGTTAATCAGCAGTGTGGCTGCAGGCAAGGCGCGAATAATTTCTTCGCCAAATAAATCTTCATAGCAAATATTGGGTGCGATTTTTTGCTCGCCCAAGATCAGCGGCGCTTGCCGAGCTGAGCCTGCGGTAAAGCTGGACATGGGGATGTTTACTAGCTGAAAAAACCATGCAAAGCCGGGCGGGGCGTATTCGCCAAAGGGGACGAGATGTCGCTTGGCATAAGCACTGACTTGCCCTGGTGTTCCGGTAAAAGTCGGCTGTAGCAGGACGGCGCCATTGGTATATTCATTTGTTCGGGTGGCAATGGGTGCGCCGATCAACGCAGCGCCGTGGCGTGTGAAGCCCTGCAAAATAGCCAGTGGTACCTCGTTAAACATGAGTGGCAGTGCGGTTTCTGGGAGGATGGTCAGGTCGGCGGGATGTTGTTGCGCCAAGCGTGTGTAAGTGTCGATGGACATGGCCAGGCGATTCGGTTCCCATTTCAGGCTTTGCGCTATGTTGCCTTGTAAAAGTGCGACAGTGAGTGGCTTGCCGATGGGTTGTGTCCAATCCATGTGCCGCAGCAAGGCACCAAAGACGAGAATGCCGAAAATGATGAGCCAGGCGGTGATGGATTTGCCGCGCGCTTTGAATAAAACCGCTAACAAGCCGGCGATCAAGGCAACCAAACCGCTCAAGCCATAGACGCCGAGCACAGCACCCCAGCCGGCCAGCGGGCTGGGTGGGGTTTGCGAATACCCTACGGCAAGCCATGGAAAGCCGGTGAACAAGGTGCCGCGCAACCATTCAGTCAGTGTCCATAAGCCTGCAAAAAGCAAGGCGGGCCGAAGGGATGCGTTGGCGGCCAGACGAGCTTTTCCGCGAAAGAAAAGGTTGCTTGCGATGGCGGGGTAGATGGCTAGTAACAGACAGAGCAAAAACGTGGCTGTGATCGCCAATGGCATGGCCATGCCGCCAACGTCATGCAGGCTGACATAAATCCACGACACGCCGGTGAGAAAGCAACCCAGTCCCCAAGTTAAGCCGAGCAGCGCCGCGCGCCATGCAGAAGGCGCATGCTGCAAAAGCATGAATAAACCCATCAGTGAGAAAGTCGGCGCTGGTGATACGGCGACAGGAGCGAATCCCAGTGTGCACAGCATGCCTAAAACGAAGGCAAGCGGCAACGAAAACCCCGGGCGCTGAATTAACGCTGAGCCATGAACAGCAAGGCTCATTTTTCAGCAATAGTGAGCGGCAAGGCTTGTTGCGGATCAACCAGCAAGGTGTGCACACGGCGGCTGTCTGCGCGTAAAACTTGAAAGCGCATGCCGCTAATATCCACTACTTCGTTGCGCGTGGGCAAGCGTCCCAGATGATGAATCACTAAACCGCCGACGGTGCTGAAGTCTTCATTTGCGTAATGGGTGCCGAAGGCTTCGTTAAAGTCGGCAATTTCAGTCAGTGCCTTGACGCGATAAACACCGTTGTTGTCCAGCACAATGGTGCCTTCGGTTTCATCAAAGTCGTATTCGTCTTCAATATCGCCAACGATTTGCTCAAGCACATCCTCAATGGTCACAATGCCTGCAACGCCACCGTATTCATCAACGACTACTGCCATGTGATTGCGCGAGGCACGAAACTCGCGCAGCAAGACGTTAAGGCGTTTGGATTCAGGAATAAATATGGCGGGACGCAGGCTGTCGCGCAGGTCAAACGCTTTATCAGCGACATGCCGCAAGAGGTCTTTGGCCAGCAAAATGCCGATGACGTTATCTTTGCCTTCACTGATCACCGGAAAGCGGGAATGCGCCGTTTCAACGACAAGATCGATAATCTTTTCTAGCGGATCGTCGATTTGGACGACGTCCATTTGGGCGCGCGGCACCATGACATCACGGACTGGCATATCCGCAACAGAGAGCGCACCCTCGATAATGGAGAGCGCGTCAGCGTCCATCAGGTGACGCTCAAAAGCCTTGTGTAACAGTTGCAGGAGTTGTTCGCGGTCTTCAGGTTCGCGCATTAAAAGCGACGAGAGACGTTCAATAAAGCCAGGTCGACTGGAAGGGTCCATGGTGGTCAAGCGTTGTTAATCGGAGCTGGCACGATCAAAACCGGGTTATGCGTAAGGGTCAGGGTAGCCAAGTGCATTTAGTATTTCATACTCTTTTGCTTCCATGATCCTGGCATCTGCCTCATTGGTTTCGTGATCATAGCTTTGCAGGTGAAGCATACCATGCACAATCAGGTGTGCAAAATGGGCATCCAGGGTTTTTTTTTGTTCTTCTGCTTCACGCAACACCACGGCGGAACAAATAATCAGGTCGCCGCACAACAAGGCTTCATCATGGTGATAGGGGAAAGACAGCACATTGGTGGCGTAGTTTTTTGCCCGCCAATGATGATTCAGGTCTCGACCTTCTATTTCATCTACAAAACGAACAGTGATTTGTGCAGGGGCGCTAAAAACAGCTGTACAACTCGCCCGTACCCAGCGCCGCACCTGGGTACGCGTGGGTGTATGGGCTTTGCCGCCTGGGTATTGAATCGATAATTGCAATTCAGGCAAGCGTTGTGCCATATTTTTTATAGGTCTTCACAATGTGTGAGACCACGGCAGGATAAGCAATGTCTTCAACAGAAAAATCAGTAAATGCCAGTTTGGGTATGTTTTTCAGGATTTGACGTGCCTCAATCAGGCCAGAGCGTTCTCCCTCGGGGAGCATCACTTGGCTTGTATCCCCGGTGATGACTGCCCTGGTACCTACGCCAAGCCGCGTGAGCAGGGTTTTCATTTGTTGAGGCGTGGTGTTCTGCGCTTGATCGATCACAAGAAAGCTGTGGTTGAAGGTGCGGCCCCGAAGATATTTCAGGGGGGATACTTCAATTTTTCCTTCTCGGCAAAGCGAGTTTGTTTTTTCAAACCCGATGAGGTCATATAAGGTGTCGTAAAACCGGCGTAAGGCAGGGTTTATTTTCCATGACAATTCATAGGGGGAGATACAGCAAAACTTTTCCGCAGAAGGTCTGGCTAAAACAATTCGTTTGACTTCGTTTTGCATCAAAGCGTTTACTGCGGCAGATATGGCTAAAAAGGTCTTGCCAGAGCCTGCAGGCCCTATGCCAAACGTTACATCATGCGTGCGAATGTTATCAAGGTAGGCTGTACGATGATTTGCATATCGGGCATCATTCGCGACCTGATCTGCAGGTTCGGTCGCAGAATAATTTTGTTTGTCGCTTGATGAATGTTTTTCCTGTTTTAGATGCTGCTGAATGGTGGCAAATGAAAGTGGGCTATTTGTCAGCGCAGTCAGCGTGTAGAGAGACTGCAAAAACAGAGCGGCTTTGCCAGACTGGTCGGTAGTGCCAGAGAGGTGTAATTGTCCGCCTCGGCGGGCAATTGCTACATTAAAGCTGGTTTCAATATGGCGCAGGTTTTCGTCACGCAAACCACATAAGTTATGCAGCCGCAGGCTGTCGAGCGGCTGTAGTGTGACAGCAAGATGGCGTGTTGAGGTATTCAGAGCCTGTACTTTCGCATGATGAGATGCTTGGCGCTATATCGAAACAGAGACGATATTGATCGATGCTGATCGACGGCTAGGTCTGCTACTTTGCTGATGAGAACCAGAAAATGTTCAATATGAAGAACATGCTCTGTGAAAAGTGGTGCGCCCGGAGAGATTCGAACTCCCTACCCCTTGGTTCGTAGCCAAGTACTCTATCCAGATGAGCTACGGGCGCTAAAGAGGTCAGAATTATAAACACGAAATAGCTAGGTTGGGAGACTATTTCTGCCAAGTGCACAAAAAACGCTTGTAAATCGCCTGTTCATCACTGGAGTAAGGTTTGGGTCTGTGCAGCAGAGGCAGCTCATAGGGCGTGCGAAGTATGCGCAGTGTATATTTCGTACGCCATGCTTGCTTACACTATTCGCCGTCTGCTCTATGCCGTGCCTATCCTGCTGGGCGTGAATTTGCTCACGTTCCTGCTGTTCTTTGTCGTCAATTCCCCGGACGACATGGCGCGCATGCAGCTGGGGGCCAAGCGTGTGACGCCTGAAGCGATCCAAAAATGGAAGGCGGATCGCGGTTACGATCAGCCGCTGCTCTGGAATGGGCAGGCAAACGGGGTGGCTAAAGCAACCGACACGGTGTTTTTCAATAAATCCATGCGTATGTTTTTGGGCGATTTTGGCAGGGCGGACGATGGCCGGGATATTGCGAATGAAATAAGGCAACGCGCCATGCCGAGCCTGGCGATTGCCGTGCCGACGTTTATTCTGGGACTCGGCGTGGCGATTGCGTTTGCTTTATTGCTGGTATTTTTTCGTGCCAGTGCCCTGGATTTTGCCGGGGTGGTGCTGTGCGTGGCCATGATGTCGATTTCCGGTTTGTTTTACATCATTGGCGGGCAATGGCTGGTGGCCAAAATGTGGCAGTGGGTGCCCATTTCCGGCTATGCAACAGGGCTCACTGCGGCGAAGTTTTTGGTACTGCCGGTGTTGATTGGTGTGATTGCCGGTTTGGGGGCTTCGGCGCGCTGGTATCGGACGATTTTCCTGGAAGAAATTTCCAGGGATTATGTGCGTACGGCTCGCGCTAAAGGCGTCTCTGAAACAGGCGTGTTGTTTGGTCATGTGCTGCGCAATGCCATGATCCCGATTTTGACGGGCGTGGTAGTGATGATCCCGACCTTGTTTATGGGCAGTTTGCTGACTGAATCCTTTTTTGGCATTCCCGGTTTGGGCAGCTACACCATCGAAGCCATTAACGCGCAGGATTTTTCTGTTGTGCGGGCGATGGTTTTCATGGGTTCGGTGCTGTATATCGTGGGTTTATTGGCAACGGATATTTCTTACACGCTGGCCGACCCGCGCGTGAGCTTGAAATGATTTTGAATCCGAGTTTTCCATGAACCTGTTGCCTTTTCAAATCGTTGTGCTGTGGTCTGATGCCTTGTTGTTCGCCTTGCTTGCGGCTGTTTTTCTGCTGGCGCTCTGGGCGCGTCGTCAAGCGCCGTTGCGCGCTTCCTGGGCGAGGGTCGTGGCGAACAAGGTGGCGATGGTCTCTTTTACTATCCTGATGGCATTTTTGCTGATTGGCGTCCTCGATTCGCTGCATTATCGGGCCCGGCTGGCGGTTGTCTCCGGTCAGGCAGCCAACAAGCCCATTTATGCCGTGGAGGTGACTTCGCTTCTGGATGCCTTGCTCGCCCCTTTGCGTGAGCATCCGGAAAAAACCTATTCGGCGCCCTTGGCCACTCATTTGTTCGCCAAAGAGCCTTTGCCGGGTAAGGAAATGCGCGATTTCCCGCGGCTGGCCTGGGGCGGGGCGCATTTATTCGCCGCCGGACAGGGGGCGGAAGATGCGCTTGCAGCTCACCATGGTAAAGATGTGCTGCAACGAGGGTTTTTGGGCGCGATGGGCGGGTTATTGTTTTGGTTGCTTGCCCTATTTATTGTTCAGCGCGTGAACATCGCCGGGCGCAGAAAAACCGCGCAAAAAGTCGGCGCTGGTGACACGGCGCAAGATTTGAATCAGGCCATTTTTTTGACCCAGGCGACTGTCTCAACGCCAAACCAGCCCGCNNACAAGGTCGGGCAGGACGTGCTTTACCTCTCATTGAAAAGCATACGCACCGGATTATTGATCGGCACGCTCACGACGCTGGTGATGTTGCCCGTGGCCGTAGTGCTGGGGATTTTGGCGGGTTTTTTGGGCGGCTGGGTGGATGATCTCATCCAGTATCTCTACACCACGCTCAATTCCATCCCCGGTGTTTTGCTGATTGCTGCGGCCGTGTTGATGATGCAGGTGCTGATCGACACGCACCCCGAGTTGTTCACCACGGCGGCTGAGCGGGCGGATGCGCGCTTGCTTGCCTTGTGTCTGATTCTCGGCATGACCAGCTGGACAGGCCTGGCGCGGCTGTTGCGCGGCGAGACCTTGAAATTGCGCGAGCTGGAATTTGTGCAGGCAGCACGTGCTTTTGGGGTGGGGCGCCTGGCCATCATGCTGCGGCATATTCTGCCCAACCTCATGCATATCGTGCTCATCGCCCTGGTCATGGATTTTTCCGGCCTGGTGCTGGCCGAAGCGGTGCTGTCTTACGTTGGCGTGGGGGTTGATCCTTCTACCATCTCGTTTGGCACCATGATTAACGCCGCGCGCATGGAGCTCGCGCGTGACCCGATGGTGTGGTGGTCGCTGGCCTCTGCCTTTAGCTTCATGTTCATTCTGGTGCTGGCGGCCAATTTATTTACCGACGCCGTGCGCGATGCGTTCGACCCGCGCGCCATTTCTTGATCACCATGAATTTATTAACGGTTAAAGATCTGGTTATCGACATCGGCCAATCACGGCCAGTGGATGGTATTTCGTTTGCCATCGCTGCTGGCGAATGCTTTGCGCTATTGGGTGAATCCGGTTGCGGTAAATCCATGACGGCGCTGGCCTTGATGCGGCTTTTGCCGCCCAATGCGGCGGTGAGTCAAGGCAGCATCGAGTTTGCTGCAAAAGAGCATCAAACCCTGGATTTATTATTGTTGCCGGAGCAAAAAATGCGGCAAANNTGATTTTTCAGGAACCGGCCACGAGCCTGAATCCGGTCATGCGTGTAGGCCAGCAAATTGGCGAGGCTTTACGACTTCACGAGCGGCTCACAGGAGAGACGGCGCGGACACGGGCAGTGGAATTGCTCACCCAGGTGGGCATTCCTG
>DIUK01000135.1:0-25061 GCA_002422995.1 Rhodocyclaceae bacterium UBA6160 | reverse complement strand
AGCCACGATTTAGGGGTAGTCGCCCGCATGGCCGATTGCGTGGGTGTGATGTATGCGGGACAATTGGTGGAAACTGCACCACGTGCAGCGTTTTTCGCGCGGCCAACGCATCCTTATGCTGTGCGCCTGTTTGCGGCCTTGCCGGACCCTTCGCGACGTGGCGGTCAGCTTGCCACCATCCCCGGCAGCGTGCCGCCCGCCAATACGCGCTACACCGGATGCCGGTTTGCTGAGCGCTGCAGCGATGTCATGCCGGTTTGTCGCACGTCAATTCCCTCATGGCGTGAATTAGTTGGCGGGGATAATCACCAAACATCGCAAACCCATGCGGTGCGCTGTTTTCTGGAGCGCAGGCCTGACGTTTTGCCAAATCGCGAGGCCGGTCTGTCTTTAACGGACGGGAGTGTTACATTGCACGATACGCCGCAAGGCCTATCGGAAATACCGCTTTTGCAGGTAAGCGATTTAAAAGTGTATTTTCCGATCAAGCGGGGTGTTTTGCAGCGCACGGTGGGCCATGTGCGCGCGGTCGATGGCGTGTCGTTCACGCTGCATGCCGGGCGCACGCTGGCCTTGGTGGGCGAATCGGGTTGTGGCAAAACCACGGCAGGCAAGGCGATTTTGCAGCTTGTGCCGCCCACCGGCGGACAGGTGAGTTTGCGCGGTCAATCCGTCGTGGGTTTGTCTGCGCGAGAGATGCGGCCTTTGCGCGCGCAAATGCAGATGATTTTTCAAGACCCGTTTGCTTCGCTCAACCCGCGCATGCGCGTGGGGGAAATCATTAGTGAAGGCATGCGGGCGTTGGCGCAGGACCTTGGTAACGCCGATAAAACGCCAGATAAAACAGGCCGCATGACGCAGCATGAAAATGCCGCCCAGTTGCACGTGTCGCACGTGTCGCAAGTAGCCAGTCTTTTAGAACGTGTTGGCCTGCGTGCCGAGATGGCCGACCGCTATCCGCATGAATTCTCGGGCGGGCAACGCCAGCGGATTGCCATTGCGCGGGCCTTGGCGGTCAATCCGGCCTTGCTGGTGTGCGATGAGCCAACCAGTGCGCTGGATGTTTCGGTGCAGGCGCAAATTTTGAACCTGCTGGCGCAATTGCAGCGCGAGCATCAGCTGGCGTTTTTGTTCATCACCCATAACATTGCTGTGGTCGATTATCTGGCGCATGACGTGGCAGTGATGTATCTGGGCAAGATTGTGGAGCAAGGCACGACGGATGAGGTGTTACGCAATCCACAGCATCCTTACACCCAGGCTTTGCTCGCGGCTGTGTTGCCAGTGCATGGCACGGCAGCAGCCAGAGCGCCACTTTCAGGTGACATGCCTTCCGCGGCTAATCCCCCCGGCGGCTGCCATTTCCATCCCCGCTGTCCGTTGGCCGATTCGGCTTGTCGTTCAACGGTACCCACTGAGGTTGCCTTAAGCGTCACGCACCGAGCACGCTGTTTGAAAGTGACAGCTTAGACAGTGTTAGCTACAGGGTTAGTCAGTTAGCGTTTTTTCTTGCTGTTTTTAACGGGTTTTTTGTTGGCGTTTTTTTTGCTGGATTTGCCTGATGAAGCGTCGCGAATGCGCACAGTGATTCGTTTTTCCTTGGCAATAATGTTTTTTGCACCGCGCTTGCTTGTTTTTATATTATTAGCGCCTGCACTTTTTCCTTTGAATTTCTTGTTTTGGCGAGCAAGACGCCCTTTTTTGTTGCTGCCTTTTTTATTCTCTTTTGCGCCACGCCTGGATTTTCGTGTTTCTCTGGCAGGGAGCGCTTCTTCTTCCTCTTCCTTTGCTGCGGCCAGCATATCATCCGTCACCACGACGCCCTTGGCAGGAACCAGCAGGCCGAGCCCTGAATAAGTTTTTGCGCGTCGCCCCAGGCCATTGATTTTTTTCAAATAAGCCGTGCTGATACCGTACTCACCTGCAACATCTGCCAGGCTTTCATTACTGCCCAGGGTATGGGTGCGCCAGGTTGCCAGCGGTTTGTCCTGCGCTTCGTGCGCTGCCAGGTTATCAATAAAGCGTTTGACTTTATCGCTGGGTATTACCAGGGGACTTTTTGCGCTATCAGGCATGACCGGGCGTTTATAAGCCGGGTTAAGCGCTAAAAATTCAGTAATAGGAATTTCGGCTAAACGTGCGGCGACTTCAATATCCATATCCCCTTTGCGTTCAATGACATTGAAATAGGGCTGATTGGGTATCGGGTCAAGTTTGAAGTTAAACAATGCGGGATTGGCCACAATGTTTTTGAGTGCTTGTAATTTAGGTACGTAATGTCGCGTTTCAGCGGGCATGTTAAGTCGCGCGTAGTCAGTCGGGAGCCCGAGCGCTTTATTTTTAGCAATAGCACGGCCAACAGCGCCTTCTCCCCAGTTATAAGAGGCCAGCGCCAGTTGCCAATCGCCATGCATTTCGTAGATATAGCGTAAGTAATCCAGTGCTGCATTAGTGGACGCAATAATGTCGCGTCGCTCATCCAGCCAGGCGTTTTGTTCAAGATTGTAGTTTCGGCCTGTGGATGGGATGAACTGCCATAAGCCCTCAGCACTCGCAGGCGAGCGCGCTTGCGGGTTGTAAGCACTTTCAACCAGCGGCAAGAGAGCAAGCTCTGTGGGCATGCCACGTTTATCGAGTTCAGTAACAATATGATGCAAATAACGACGGCTGCGATTAAACAGAGTGCGTAAAAAATCTGGCCGGTTGAGGTACCAAGCCTGACGTTCTGCAACCAGCGGGTTGTCCAGGTCGGGCATGGCAAAACCATTCCTGACGCGTTGCCATAAATTATCTGGCTGGGTGGTCAGGTCAATGAAGGGAATGCGATAACTATCATCCGGAACCTTTGCAGCCACCGGTTTAGCATCAGGTTGTTGCGCAGATTTTGAGGGGATGTCAGCTGGGTAATGGGATATGGAGGCGATGGGTGCTGTCTGGCAGCCAGACAGCACTAGCAAAGCCAAGCAGGAAACAAAGAGAGAACGCATTAAGTCAGCAGAATTCAGAAGGATTAAAAAATACAAAAAAAGTGAGGTATTGGCGCCAGATTGCGGCTGGGTTTTTGTTAGTCTAAAAATTGTTTTTCCATTCACGGATCGCGGTAAATGTTTCCAGTGCATCGCGTGGCACATGGCCAAGTTTAGCAGCGGCGGCGGCTCTTACTGCAGGTGCATTGGCGCGTAAAAACGGGTTGGTTTCGAGTTCCAGCGCAATATGCGTCGGGACAGTAAAGGCGCCTTTTGCTCGGGTTGCTGCGACTTCTTGAGCACGCAGTTGTATGGCTTGATTGTCTGGCTCAACGGCCAGGGCAAAACGCAGGTTGGCAGCGGTGTATTCGTGCGTGCAATACACAAAAGTCGGCGCTGGCAACACGGCGAGTTTGCCGAGAGAGGCATGCATTTGTGCTGGCGTGCCTTCAAAAATGCGGCCACAACCGGCAGCGAACAAGGTGTCGCCACAAAATACCGCGCCGACTTCGTTGATGCGCGCATCGTAATACGCCAAATGGCTGAGCGTATGGCCGGGCAGGGAAATAACGTCAAACTCACAGTCCAGCGCAGGCAGGGAAACCTGTTCACCCCCTGTTAACGGGTGCGACAAACCGGGAATTTTTTCTGCACTGGGGCCATAAACGGGCGCAGGATGTTTTGTCAGAATCTCGGCAATGCCGCCAATGTGATCAGCATGGTGATGCGTGACTAAAATAGCGCACAATGTTTCACCGGTACGGGCCAGGTATTCGCACACTGGTGCGGCATCACCCGGATCCACGACAGCAACTTTGCCCGCGTGGCGCAATACCCAGATGTAGTTGTCGGTGAAGGCGGGCAGGGCGATGATCTCAACGGCTGATTTTTTAATCATAGTGTCACCTCTTACGTAAATACAATGTCAATTCAAGGTCTTGAAACATGGCTGGAAACCCCGGCAGGACGTTATGTGCTGGACTGGGAGCAAAAAAAACATGATCTCCTGGTGAGCAACGTATTTGGTTTTAATGCCGTACAGCTCTCATTGCCACGTCATGATTTTTTACGCGNNTTCTCGCCGACCTGCATTATCTGCCATTTGCGTCCAATAGTCTTGATTTGGTTGTCCTGCCGCATACCCTGGAGTTCGATGCGCACCCACACCATGTCTTGCGTGAAGTTGAGCGTGTGCTGGTGCCCGAAGGTCAGGTGATTATTACCGGCTTTAACCCGCTAAGCCTGTGGGGTTTGCGGCGCAAGTGTTCCCGTCAGAATGCATCCCCGCCCTGGCGCGGACATTATTTAAGCGTGCCGCGCCTCAAAGACTGGCTCACGCTATTAGGCTTTGAGATGCAAGCGGGTGCGTTTGGCTGTTATGCGCCCGCTGTGACGCAAGAAAAATGGTTGCGCCGGTTTCATTTTATGGAAGCCGCAGGGGATCGCTGGTGGCCCATTGCAGGCGCTGTGTATATTGTGCAGGCAGTCAAGCGCCAGCACGGCATGCGGCTTATCATGCCCGCTTGGCATGACCGCAAGGCACGCGCCAAAGCCTTGGTGACGGTTACTCGAAAAGTGGAGAAAATGGATTCCAGAAACGGGTTCAAAGATTAAAACAATGATAGATATTTTTACCGACGGTGCATGTAGCGGAAACCCTGGCCCTGGCGGCTGGGGCGCGATTTTGCGGATGAATGAAAAGGAAAAGGAACTCTTTGGTGGCGAGCTGCAAACGACCAATAATCGTATGGAAATGATGGCCGTTATCGAAGCATTAAAAGCGCTCAAGCAACCCGTTACCCTGCCCGTGCGCGTGCATACCGATTCGCAATATGTGCAAAAAGGCATCAGCGAATGGATTCATAACTGGAAACGGCGTGGCTGGAAAACAGCCAACAAAGAGCCCGTGAAAAATGCTGACCTGTGGCGCGAACTGGATCAACTGGCCAGCCAGCAGAAGGTTGAATGGATCTGGGTCAAAGGTCATGCAGGGCATATTGAGAACGAACGCGCCGATGTGCTTGCGCGGCGTGGTGTTGAACTTGTTCGGGCAGGGAAATAGATTTATGCGCAAAATTATTCTGGATACAGAAACCACTGGCCTGGATTTTCGCACTGGCGATCGGCTGGTTGAAATCGGCTGCGTTGAAATGCTCGGCCGGCAACTGAGTGGATTACGCTTTCACAAATATATCAACCCTGAGCGGGACGTGCCTCCCGGGGCGACCGCTATTCATGGCCTGACAACGGATTTTCTTGCAGATAAGCCGAAATTTTCGGAAGTTGTCGACGAGTTCATGGATTTTGTGCGCGGCGCTGAGATAATTATTCACAATGCTTCGTTTGACGTGGGCTTTTTGAATAACGAGCTTGGTCTTCTGCAACGAGAAAGCATAGAGCAGCTAAGCCAAAGCGTGATCGACACCCTGCGCATGGCACGTGAAATGCGGCCTGGAAAGAAAAACAACCTGAATGCGCTGTGCAATGAATTTGGCATAGACAACGCCAGCCGCACGTTGCACGGTGCCTTGCTTGATGCGGAATTGCTGGCAGAAGTTTACCTAGCCATGACGCGCGGGCAGAATTCGCTCACCATGGATTTTGCCGCACCGGCAGCCAGCATGACGACAACTGGAATAAGCGAGCGACCGCCGCTCAAGGTGCTGCGCGCCAACGAAGCCGAATTAGCCGAGCATGCGCGTGTGCTGGCAGACATTGGCAAGGAAAGTAAAGGCAAGTGTCTTTGGAGTTTGCCTTGAAAACGAGGCTGTAAATCAAAAACAGGGGGGGTATTGGGTTTCGCACTTTGACTGTCTTGTGTGCGGTTTTGTTCGAATCCGGCCGAGGTTCATGCGATAAATGGCTGTTATCGAGATTTGGCAACATGTGACGATGGTTTGATAGATTTTTAGCTGTGCCGATTAAGTTGGCGAGGGTCGGATATTTGATCGAGCCAGGGAATTATCAGCGCAGCAATGCTGGTTTTTAATGTGGCGATGTGGCCAGGCAAGTTGCACAAGATTATGTCCTGTGTTTGCATGCAGGGGCGGGATGGGTCGGGTATGAGCGGGGCTTCTTTTTTTGCCCAATCGGTAATCATGTTCGCATCGGGTTCGATATGACATTGCAAGGCGAGGCTCTTGTTTATCGTAAACCCTTGGTTGGCGCAAAAGGATGACGTTAATAATGCCTGCGCACCCACTGGAATCTCAAAGGTTTCTCCGTGAAAATGAAACACCGGCAATTCAGGAAACGCATGAGCCGACAGGGACAAAACTTTTGCCAGCCCTTTACCGCTTGATATCGGGCTTGCCCAGCGGACACTTCCCCAGCCCATTTCCCGGTGAGGGTTGGCAAAAACCTTGGCACCTAAGGCACTTGCCATAAGTTGCGAGCCCAGACAGATACCAAGGACAGGTGTATCGCTGTCAATGGTGCGCTTCAAGAGCTGCAACAGAGGAGTGATCCAAGGCAAAGGATCATTCACGCTCATTGGCCCGCCCATGATAATGACAGCGGAAGCATCTGGCAGCGTGGAGGGAACATCTTCTACCTGTTTGACCAGATGCTGGCGGTAGGCAATGCCTCTGGCCTTAATCAAGGGAGCCAGCGTGCCCAGTATGCCTCCGCTGGCAAAGCAAAATACCTCAATGAGGGGTGATTGACTATCCATCAGAACATTTCAAAATATTCGGTGTGCTCCCAGTCTGTGACCGCCGACATGAATCGACCGATCTCATGCTTTTTCTGGCCGATGAAATGATCGATCAATGCTTTGCCCATGCCATTTTTGAGCATCTCTGAAGTTGCCAGCGCGTCAACGGCTTCGAGTAAACTGGCGGGCATGGCTTCCAGATGGGTTTGTGCATACGGGTTGTCGTTTAACGGCGGGCCGGGATCTTTTTGTGTAGAGATGCCATCGAGACCTGAAAAGATTTGGCTTGCCATGTAAAGATAAGGGTTGGCTGCGGGCTCGCCTATGCGGTTTTCAATGCGCGTGGAAGGGTCGCCGTTACCACCCACCAAGCGGCACATGGCGGCCTTGTTATCCACTGACCAGACAGCACGTTTGGGTGACAGCGGATTCGCATTCAGGCGTTTGTAGCCATTGATTGTGGGGTTGGAAAAGGCAGCACCAGCGCGGACATGCTGCAAAAGACCACCTACGTAATATCGACCGATATCCGATAAAAGTGCATCATCTGCGGCAAACAAATTTCTCCCGGTGGTTTTATCTGCCAGGGATTGATGCAAGTGCCAGCCAATGGCAAAGACATTGGGCAAATTCGGTTTGGCCATGAATGACGCGACATAACCCAACCGCCTTGCGACCTGCTTGATGGTTGTGCGTAACATGATGACGGCATCTGCCGCATCGATGCCTACCAGCGGATCCAGTGTCACTTCCAGCTGTCCCGGTCCCCATTCGGTTTCCAGTGTGCGCAAAGGTAACTGCATGGCAAGAAGCGCTGATCGCAGCGGATTGATAATCGGGTCCATGGCATCTGTGATTTGATCATTCATGTACTGATAGCCATGGCTCAAGGCCATCACACTGGGTGGTTTGCCAGGTTGCGTACAGTGCTCCAGCGATAGATGCGGGTCGGTAATCTTGAATACATGGAACTCGACTTCGGCGCCGCCCAAGAAGCGCATATTTTTTTCTTCCAGTGCGGCACAAGCTTTTTGCATTGCCCAGCGTGGGTCAAAAGGACAACGCTCTCCATTTGTCAGATAGAGATCACTTAGCACCCAGGCAGTTTGTGGCGCCCATGGCAGAAGACGGAAAGTTGCCGGATCGGGCAGGGCTAACATATCGCCAGCGCCACCCATCAGATTGTTGCCAAAACCGCCATCGGCAGAAAATACGTTTTGATAGATCAGATTCGCACTGTCCATGGCCAGCAAGGCTGAGGTAAATGCCACACCATTGCGGGCTGCCTGTGCAAAATGACGAGACTGGATTGCATGCAGTCGTACCTGACCTTGGGTATCGACAAAACAAACACGAACAACGTCGATATGCTTTTCTTTGATGACAGCCTGGATTTTTTCAATGGCGCTACGCCGTTCCGCGGTATCGGCAGCTGTTCGAGAAATAAAATCTGTGCGTCCGACTGCTGTGCTCGCTACTTTGCGTGCCAGTTCTTCTGATTTCATGTCTGCCATGATGCCTCCTGACTTTTATTGAGTGAATGAATTGTGACTTACAGCGTGAAAGATAAATTGCTCTGCGGTTGGTCGGCATCAAACAGGTTGACCCTTTTGAGGACGATTTTCCAGTGTTTGTTTTCCTTGCGAAAAATGTATCCACACCAACCGCTCCGGGCTTGGTGATCTTGTCCGCGCTGTGCAGGGATATGAAAATTACATAAAACATGCAACAGGCCATCGTCGGCAAGCATGCCTTCGATATTGCTTAGTAGATGGACAGTGCGCGTGGGTGGAATTTGCGAATAAGCCTGACCGGTTTCGAGCCGCTCGACGCGTTCTTCAAGCCTTCTTCTATCGTTGAATTCCCAAGCGATGGTTCGTCGTGGATCACGATAATCAACATCCGCAGGAATCCAATAAGCACCATCAGCTGCAAATAAATCCAGCCACTCCCGCAAGCGGCGCTGATCGATGAGTCGAGACTCAAGGTAAAGCAGGCGGGTGATTTCTTCCATCATGCCGTGTGGCGGAATTTTATCGAGAGGAATCTCGCCTAGATGTTTCCAGGCATTTAACACAGCCGCCATGCGATCATAAAAGGCGAGATCAAAAGAAGTGGTTTTGGTTTCGGGCTTCATCAGGCGACCCCTGCTTCTACCAGGGCACGTGTGGCACCGGCATTCATCAATTCCTGCCAGCGCTGCCAATAGGTGCGCATATGCAAGTCGGAAGACATCGGTTCCCGCCATAACTGGTCAGCGGGATCCAGAGCGCCAACCTTCGTATCCTGATGGCGCCGAATATCGATCCATGCCATTTCAGGAATGCTGGCCATCCCTTCCTGGCAAGCCTCAAAATTGGCCGAATCATCGACTTCGCCAAACGATGGGAAGTCTTCCTGCATGCGCATGCGTATGGCGTTGATTTCTTCGGGTACACCTTCGCGTGAGGTGGCAAACCAGGTCAGCAGGGTTTTATTGGCGGCCAGAGGTTCAGGCATTTGAATCTGATTGCCGATGATCAGCAGATTAGGGAAAATATTCAGGTTCATACCTGAGCCGGTTGAGGCATCTAGCATTGGCAACGCATGGGCTTCCCCATATTTTTCAATCAATGCATTTTCCATGACTTCGTAACCAGGCATGACATGTTGCCGTTTCCAGGCTGAAAGTTTGTGCATTTCCGGCCGCTGATCAAGAAATGTGTGGCCATTGCCCAGGTTTTTTGAATACATGGGCGATTTATCAAAGTCACTGCCGTAATAATTCATATCGACATCGCCATACCGGTTTGAGAAGACCTTGAGCATCGATTCGTGCGAAAACGGTGGGTGATAACCATCGCCTGCGTTGTCATAAATGGTTTTCCAGTTGGCATTCACGAGAAAAGGCATGGCCCCATTTTGCACAACAACAGGCTCTTTTTCACCTCGGTCAAGCCATTGGTCGATCAAGCGAGCTGCAGCGCCAAGATGTTCAGTCAGCGAAGGAACATCCTTGCTATAGCTGGCAAAAATAAATCCACGATAACTTTCCAGGCGGGCGACTGGTTGAAGACTGGCTTGAGCCAGATTGAACGATTTGCCATAGCCTTGTCGCAGTGGAACGGAGGTGCATTCACCGGTGATGTTGAATGTCCATGCGTGATAACCGCAGATGAAACCTTTGGTGTTGCCGCGCGGTTCGCGGCAGACAATGGCGCCTCGATGCGTACAGCGGTTGAAAAAGGCATGGATGCTTCCTGTAGCATGGCGGCTGATAATCAGTGGTCGGCCACCAACGCGCCGAGTGATAAAGTCATTGGGGTTGGCTATTTCACTTTCATGCGCGATGTAAAGCCATGTGCGGCCATACAGGTATAGCAACTCCTGCTGGAAGATATCTTCATCGATATACAGTCGGCGATGAACAAAACCTGGCTTGAAAAGATGTTGGTAGGGTTGATGATCCAAGCTTGGCAAATGATCACTATAGGTTGTCATATTTAAGAATCCTCAATCAGGTTGTAGTTATTTAAAAAGCCAGTATCCCGAGCAGACTCGGGGCTTCGTTCAGGATGTGTTGTTATAGTTTAATGGAAATCTCTAAAAATTAATTTTATTGCGCCGATGATTCCCTATTCCGATATTTCGCCAGAATGTCTCTACCCAATTGTTCTTCTACGCATACGGGCTGATTCAAAGCCCCCAAGCCGCGTGTTTCCTGCTGCTTTTCGCCGCATTGTCTCCTCTATTGTGGGCGCACCTATCCTGTCATTCTCGCATCGCGTTTGAGCCACTGCACCCAACACCTGCGCCACTCGCGCTCGCCCCGTCGACTGCTTTTGTTCTTTGTCGTCCAGCAGGCATCGGTGTCTTTCCGGGCCAGCGGGTTTTCGATCCGGTCTGGCGAAAGGCTTCCCCGTCAATCGGGGCATTCATTCCAGCCAGCGGGCCGCCCATCTCGGGCAGCTGGTCTGTCCGTTCGGTTAGGCTAAGTCAAAAAATCCGGGTTGCCTTACTTGCTTCTTCGCTCGTCGCTTGTTCGTCATGGCATTTGGATTTCACGTGTCACCCCATCAGTGGGATGACGGATGGTATGATCTTTTTAGGGCAATTTATGGAGATGCCCATAATAATAAGGAGTAATGCATGGCTACAGATAAATCCCCTACGCTAAAAGACCTGCTGACCAAGGCAGATGCCATTGGCGCGCTGGGTGAAAAATATGCTCGTGAAACCGAAACTGCTCGCCGTTTGCATCCCGAAGTAGGCCATGCTTTGCTGGAATCTGGTCTTATCAAAATGCTCCAGCCAGTGCGTTTTGGCGGTTATGAAACACCCTTTGCCCATTACGCCGAAGTGATCAAGCGTATTGGTTGCTATGATCTTTCCACTGCCTGGGTATCCGGGATTTTAAGCATCCACCACTATTGGGGTGGCCTGGTCAGCCCTGAACTGCAAGAAGAACTTTGGGGAAAAGATCCGGAAACCATCTTTACCGATTCCTTCATGCCTGCGGGAAAAACCGAGATTGCGAAGGGCGGGCTGAGACTATCGGGCCGCTGGGCCTGGCTTTCGGGTACCCCGTTTGCTCAATGGGTTGCCGTGGGTGCCATTGGCGTTTTTGAGGAAGGCGCCGAGCCTGAATACATGATGCTTTTTTTGCCAGAAGGTGATTACACGGTGATTGATGACTGGTACACCATGGGGTTGCGTGGTTCAAGCTCAGTCAGTGTGGAAGTCAAGGACGCCTTGGTGCCTACGCATCGCATTTTTAGGCTCGGCCGCTGCATGCAATCAAATCAATACCCAGGCCAGGCGGTCAATCCAGGCGGGCTATACCAAATTCCTTTTGTACCTGCGCTGGCCTTAGCATTGGTTGCGCCAGGGCTGGGTGGCGCGCAAGGTATGCTCGATCGCTTCAAAGCCCGCGCCAAATCACGTATTCCTGTTTTTTCAGGACAGCGTCAGGCTGACTTTACCCTGTCACAAACGGCATTGGCTGAAACTACCGTCGACATCGAGATGGCCGATGGCTTGCTCAAGCGTTACGCTGCTGAGCTTGATGAAGCAGCGGCGGGGCGACTAACACTGAATAATGATGACCGCATGCGGCTCTTTGCGTGGCGAGCCATTGTTTCCAAACGCTCACGGCAAGCGAGTCAAGCCATCATGGATTTTGCTGGTGCGGGTGCAAGCTATGAGCATGAGCCTTTACAGCGCTTTTATCGCGACATGTACATGATGGGGCAGCATATTGCCTTGAACTATGAAACCAGTATGCGTAATTATGGCAAAAATCTACTGGGACTTCCCCCGGATTCCGTGCTGTACTAGCGATTGCGCAGATTGCGGGATCACTAAAAACTTCCAATATTTCAAATTGTTATATAACTAAACATTCGATCGATGAAAAACTCAACTCAATTTCTAGTTGCTTCGCTTTTAACACTGACGATGCTGGCAAAAGCACCTAGTGCAGCAGCGTATGACTTGCCACCCATCAACCTCGGGTTTACGAGTTTTGTCGATGGCGGCCCTCCCGGTGGGCCTGGCTGGTATTTCAACCAGTTTGTGCAGTTTTATCACGCAACACATTTTAAAGATGCCGATGGCCATGATCTGCCGTTGCCTTCGCCTGAAGTCAATGCCACTGTCAGCTTGTCGCAGATCGTCTGGGTGAGCAACATCGATATGCTGGGTGGGAAATTTGGTGCAACAGCCGTGCTGCCAGCCGTTGCTCTGGAAACCAGTTATGGTGCGCCGGGTCCATTTCCTGAAACCGGCAAAAATGGCTTGGGAGATTTTGCTTTTGGGCCGCTGATCCAGTGGGGGCCTTACATGGGGCCTAATGGTCCGCGATTTGTCCATCGGCTGGAAATTTCGGGCACTATCCCGACGGGGGAATATGATGCCCACAAAACACTCAATCCTGGCAGCAATCACTGGACTTTTAATCCCTATTGGTCGGGCACGATCTTCTTTACACCACGGTGGACGGCATCAACCCGTATTTTTTATTTGTGGAATGGTAAAAACACTGACCCCAACCCTGGCTGGGTGGCTCGTGGCGCAAAGGATGTGCGCCCCGGTCAAGCTTTTCATTTCAATTTTGCAACAGAATATGAAGTGCTGCCAGGTAAATTGCGTTTGGGTATTAATGGTTACTTTCTCAAACAAACGACCGATACCCAGATGAATGGGCAGGATGTTGCCAATACACGCGAACGCGCTTTCGGCATTGGGCCCGGCCTGCTTTGGCACATGACCAGCAAAGACCATGTGTTTGCCAGTTATTACAAAGAATCCGGCGTCAGAAACCGCACATCAGGTGATCGGTTGTCCCTGCGTTATACCCATGCTTTCTGAGCATGATGTCGAAAAATGGGATCCTCAAAAATACTTGCCCAACAAGTTGGAAAAGGTTGTTGCCCGGCGTCTTGAAAACTAGTTTTCCAGAAGAAACGCTCTGATGGGTGCGATCTGGGCATCGTCCATTAGCATGGGGGCATGACCTACGCCGGGGATTTCTAGCAACCGCGCATGAGGGCCGCGCTGGGTCATGGCCTGTGCTGTGGCATGGGTGAGCAGATCGGATTGCTCTCCGCGCAAAAGCAGAGTCGGACAATGGATAGCGTCATACAACGGCCATAGCTCAACATCTCGACCACCATTCATCATCTGACCCTGCTGGTATGCCTTGGCGATCCCCGGGTCATAACGAAACTCGAATTTTCCATCGACAGCCTGACGTACCGAATGGATTGTTAAATGCCGCCATTGAGCATTCGTGAGCGGGCCAAAGGAAGCTGAAACCAAGCGGATATAGTTTTCTGCATCCTCAAGACTGTCAAACCGTGGCGGCGAACCGAGATAGTTGCCAATGCGCGCAAGTGATGCGGCGGTGATGACCGGCCCGACATCATTCAACACCAGACGACGAATCGGGTTGCCTGGCAGGGCAGCGATTGCCATGCCGATCAGCCCACCCATCGATGTTCCAAGCCAATCGACTGTATCCACTGCGAGTGATGCCAGTAAGGTGGCAATATCCGCGCAATATTGCGGGGTCACATACAGCGCTTTGTTTTTGAGCCAGTCGCTTTTCCCACGACCCACAATATCCGGACAAATCACACGATAGCGATCCGCCATTGCCTGAGCAATGAAATCAAAATCCCGTGCATTGCGCGTTAAGCCATGCACGCAAATGAGGACATGCGGGTTGTTTCGCTCTCCCCATTCAACAAAAGCCATACGGTGAAATCCTTCACTACTCAAACATCTGACAAAACCTTCACGCATGAGTCGTTTCCTTTCGTTACATAAGAATTGCAGGCTCTTGCATACGGGCGATTTGTTCGCGCAGTTCGAGAATACGCGCTTCCCAATATCGGTTGGTCGCAAACCACGGGAAGGCGGCTGGAAATGCTGGATCATCCCAGCGCCGAGCAAGCCATGCGGAGTGATGCAGCAGGCGTAACGTGCGCAGGGCTTCGATCAGATGCAGTTCGCGGTCATCGAATTCGCGGAACATTTCATAGCCGGTCAGCACATGCCGGAACTGCTGCCCCATGTCGCTGGCATCGCCTGAGAGCAGCATCCATAAATCCTGTATCGCCGGGCCCATACGGGCGTCATCGAAGTCGACAAAGTGAGGGCCGCCTTGTTCATCCAGTTCGCCGGGCGTCCACAAGACATTGCCTGCATGGCAATCACCATGCAGGCGTAGCTGCTGTACCTGCCCGGCGCGAGCAAAGCAATAATGCACACCTTCGAGCGCCTGATCAGCAACGCCTTGCCAGACCGATTCCAGCTCTGGTGGTAACGTTTGGTTGTCCAGCAGCCAGTTGCGCGGCTCGATGCCGAAGCTTTGCACATCGAGCGTTTCGCGGTGAATAAATGGCTCGCACTCGCCGACCAGATGGATGCGCGCCATCAAGCGGCCCATCCATTGCAGCACTTGCGGGTTATCAAATTCCGGCGCGCGACCGGCTTGGCGAGGGTACACCGCGAAGCGAAAAATGGCATCCGTTTTAGCTTCGGCATGCGTGAACAGGGTTTGCCCATCAATGACCAAGGGCGCGACAACGGGCAGTTCGGCTGTCTGCATGGCGCCAACAAAGGCGTGTTCTTCCGCAATTTGCGCGTCAGACCAGCGCCCCGGCCGGTAAAACTTGGCAATCAGTGGCGCGCTGTCTTCAATGCTGATCTGCCAGACGCGATTTTCATAACTGTTGAGCGCCATGAGTCCGCCATCACAGCGGAAGCCGACGCTTTCCAGCGCATCAAGAATGCATTCCGGCGTGAGGCCGGCAAAGGGAATTGCGGCGGACATGGCACGAGTTATTCCAGCCAGATGCAACTGGCCATGCGGCCTGTGACGCCATCACGACGGAAGGAGTAGAAGCAGTCGATGTCGCGGACTGTGCAATAGCCAGGAAACTCGGCGCTGGTGATGCGGCGAATATTCAATGCCTGAAGGCGCTGACGGGCTAAAAGATAAATGTCGCACAACCATTTTTTTTTCGCGATCGGTGTGAAGGCTTGCGCTGCTTGTCTATCATGCATAAGGAAAGCATCACGCACCTCTGCGCCGACTTCAAATGCTGCTGGGCCAATCGCCGGGCCGAGCCATGCCATGAGTCGTTCCCCGGGGACAGCCATTGCCGCCACGCTGGCTTCGATCACACCATCGGCCAGCCCGCGCCAGCCCGCATGTATGGCTGCAACCACGCTAGCGTTGTCGTCGCACAGCAGCACCGGCAGGCAGTCGGCCGTGAGTACGGCGCAGACGACACCACGCTGGCGCGTGAAGCTGGCATCCGCCTCGACGCCAGACCGCACTTGCGCTGCATCCACGCACAGCGTGCCATGGACTTGCGTCAGCCAGGGCGGCTCGGACGGCATGCTTTGCCGCAACTGCGCGCGATTGGCCGTCACCGCAGCGAGATCATCGCCCACGTGCGAGGCCAGATTGAAACTCGCCCACGGACCCATGCTAGCGCCATGCTCGCGTGTGGTAACCAGTGCTTGCACCCCGGCAGGGGCGGGCCAGTTGGGGATGAGCAGATTACTTATGCCGGATTTCTCCATCGGATTTTCCACTGAGTTGTCCACTAGCATCTCCTCGAAGATCTTCCAGCAGCTGCGCAAAATCATCCGGCAAGGGCGACTCCCATGACACATCGCGTTTACTGACAGGATGTACCAGCGCCAAACGCCAGGCATGCAAAGCTTGCCGTTTGAAAGTGTCGATTCTTGCATCACCACTGCACGTTTTGCCATAGACTGGATCGCCCGCCAGCGGGTTCCCGCGTGAAGCGAAGTGCACGCGAATCTGATGTGTACGTCCGGTTTCCAGCTGGCATTCCAGCAGCGTGGTTTTGGCGAAGCGTTCGCGCACCAGATAATGGGTTCGTGCTTCTCTCCCCCCGCTGCGCACCACGGCCATTTTGGTGCGGTGTACGGGATGGCGGCCTAGCGGCGCATCGATCGTGCCGCCGTGTTCGATCACGCCCAGCACTAAGGCAAGATAATGGCGATGCACGGTGCGCGCCTGCAGCTGGCGTACCAGATCGGTTTGTACGGTGAGTGTTTTGGCCACCACCAGCAAGCCGCTGGTGTCTTTGTCCAGGCGGTGAACAATGCCTGCCCGCGGAATTTCTGCCAGTTGCGGCGCATGGTGCAGCAAGGCGTTGAGCAAAGTGCCGCTGGCATTGCCATTGCCCGGATGCACTACCAGTCCGGCCGGTTTGTCGATCACGATCAGCGCATCGTCTTCAAACACGATAGCCAGCGCAATGTCTTCGGCAGCATCGTCGTGTGTTTGCAACATGCCGTTTAGGTTTGCTGCGAAGTCTATCCGCTCGCCACCCAGCACATGGCTCTTACCTGCGGCAAGCTTGCCGTCCAGCTGTATCAGGCCGGCTTTCAGCCATTCCTGCAAACGGCTGCGCGAATGGTCAGGATAGAGCTTGGCCAGGGCGGCGTCAAAGCGCATGCCGGCATAGTCATGGGGGATTGCCAGTGTCGCGGGCAGTGAGGTCACGGTTTTGCTTGGGCTATAATCCGCCGGAATTTCTTGCGAGGCATTATTCATCATGCGTAGTTTAGCGGCANNTCACTCATCATGCGTAGTTTAGCGGCAATCCGGCGAACACTCTCTTCAACCGCCCTGATCGGTGGATTCTTGTTCGTATCCTTACTCACGGGATGCGGCGTTTTGCCGGATCAAATCGATGAAACCGCCAAATGGTCTGCGGAAAAACTCTACACGGCTGCCAAAGAAGCCATCAGCGAGGGTGGCTATGATGCTGGTATCAAGTATTTTGAGAAGCTCGAATCTCGTTATCCCTATGGCCGTTATGCCCAGCAAGCCCAGCTGGAAGTCGCTTATGCGTATTACAAAAAAGAGGAAATCGCTTCGGCGCTAGCTGCTTGTGATCGCTTTATTCGTTTGCACCCGAATCACCCGAATGTGGATTATGCGTATTACCTTAAAGGGCTCGCCAATTTCAATGAAGACCTTGGCCTGCTGGGCCGCTTGAGCAACCAGGATCTCACCGAGCGTGACCCTGGGGCCGCGGCAGATTCTTTTGATGCGTTCAAAATCCTGGTCACGCGTTACCCCAAGAGCCGCTATACGCCGGATGCCACGCTGCGCATGAATTACCTTGTCAATGCACTGGCTTCGCACGAAGTCCATGTGGCCAGGTATTACATGAAGCGCGGCGCCTATGTTGCGGCCATCAACCGCGCGCAAAACGCCATCAAAACCTATCCCAATGCCCCCGCCAACGAAGAAGCGCTATTCATCATGGTCAAAGCGTATGACTTGATGGGCATGAATGATCTGCGCGATGATGCAGAACGGGTCATGCGCAAGAATTTCCCCAAAAGTGTGTATTACGAACGCGGCCTGAATCGCACCGAACCATGGTGGAAGCTCTGGTAAGCCGGATGCCAGCATTTGTTGCTAGTCTGTCATTGCGCTTTGGTAGCTCGCGATGTTTTTCCAGGGCGCTTTCTTAGCAAGATTTTCCGGTCGCAAAATGTTCTTGATCCAGGTGGTGCCATAACAGCCTTCGCCATTTCACTAGTGATGTATTCCCTGCGCCGTCTCACCAACACCGAGTTTTTATCGTTTCCTGGCAATGGGTCTCTTGACGGATAATCGAGCCTTTAGGGAGAAAGAAAATGAAACAGTGGCTCATTCTGGGGGTGTTGGGCTGTCTGTCACTGTCGGCAGAGTCGGCTGAGTCAGCCAGCGTGATATTCAAGTCGCAAGGTCGGTTTGAAGAGGTTCGCGCATTATTGCAGAGCGCGATCGAGGGTAAGGGGCTCAAGATCAATCACACCAATAAGATAGCTGCCATGCTCGATAGAACAGGCAAGGATATGGGTGAAACCTCGAACCCGGTTATTGAAGGCGAGCAATTTGAATTTTGCAATGCGACGCTCTCACGCCAAATGATGGCAACTGACCCGCATACCATTGTGTTGTGCCCCTATGGCATCTCGGTCTATATGCTGCCCGGAGATAAAACGGTTTACCTTGCCTATCGAAAAATGCCGGCTACCCGGAATCCAGGATTGAGAAAAACCTTCAAGGCGATTGAACGGCTATTAGCGGATATCATTCAAGAGGCACTGTAAGTTTGTTTGAAGAATTTTTTCAGTCAACATGCGGGGAGCACAGTGATGATCGAGACAATGAAATTTCTTGCCTGCTTTAGTGCATTGTTTTTTGCAGGGGCTGCCCTATGTTCCTGGTTGATCAATGACCATCCAGGCTCGCACTGTGAAACATTAATGTGCAGGCCAATGTAGGTGTTCAATACACTTTTACTGTCGCCGCTGGCGACGGGTTTCGAATAAACACAGGCCAGCAGAAACAGACACGTTGAGGCTTTCCACACTGCCATGCATGGGGATGTAGGCGAGCTCATCGCATGTCTCTTGCGTTAAGCGGCGCATGCCGCTGCCTTCGGCGCCGAGCACCCAGGCGGTGGGGCCTTTTTGGTCGATGGCGTAGATTTCACGTTTGGCATCGGCCGTGGTGCCGATCACCCAGATTTCCCGTTCCTGCATTTCGCGTAATGAGCGGGCGAGGTTGGTCACGACAATGTAAGGCACGGTGTCGGCCGCGCCGCTGGCGACTTTAATAGCGGTGGCATTCAAGCCGCAGGCTTTGTCTTTGGGGGCGATGACGGCGTGCGCACCGGCGGCGTCTGCCACGCGCAGGCAAGCGCCGAGGTTGTGCGGGTCGGTAATGCTGTCCAGAACCAGCAGTAGCGGGGGTTCTTGCAGGTTTTCCAGCACATCGTCCAGCGTGATATGCCGTGCCTGGGCGGCTACGCGGGCAACGACGCCTTGATGGCTGCTGTTTCTACCCACCGCGCCGGACATCGCATCGAGGCGTGCGGTGTCGGATAGCGTGACGCGTACTTTGAAGCTCTCGGCGAGTTTTAACAGGTCGCGCATGCGGCCATCCTGGCGACCTTCGGCAATGATGATTTCATGCACGTCTTCTGCCGCATGGCGCAGTTTGGCGGTAATGGCGTGAAAGCCGTAGATCAGGCGTGTTTCAGCCATTTTTTTCTCCTAGGAGGCGTATTTCTCGTTGAGGGAAGGGGATGCTGATGCCGTTTTGCTTGAAGGCATGCCAAATGGCCAGGTTAATGTCTGAACGGAGCTTGCCTAAGCCGTTTTCCGGGTCGGTAATCCAGAAGCCCAGTTCGAGGTTAATGCCGGAATCGGCAAATTCCTTGACCAGGATATCAGCGGCGGGTGTTTGCAAAACACGGGGTTGGGTATGTGCCGCATCGGCCAACAAGCGCATGGCCAGTTCCAGGTCACTGTCGTAGCTCACTTGCACGGGCAGGGCGACGCGGACCTGCCGGTCGGTATAGGATTCATTGCGCACGACGGAGTTGATGAGTAGTTCGTTGGGAACGATGGCTTCAATGCCTGTCAGGCTGCGCAATACCGTAAATCGCGTGGTGATGCGCGTGACTTGCCCTCTATCATCGCCCACGGTAATCATGTTGCCAAGGCGAATAGAACGGTCAAGCAGGATGATGAAGCCGGAGACATAATTGCTGGCAATTTTTTGCAGGCCAAAGCCCAGACCAACGCCTAGCGCGCCACCAAATACAGATAAGGTGGTGAGGTCTATGCCCACCAGCGGCAAGGCAATGAGGATGGCTAAAAAGCCGAGCAAGGCACGCAGAATGCGCGTTAGCACCATGCGCAGGCTGGTATCCATGTCGGTACTGCGATTTAATTTTGCTTCAAAGGTATTCGATAGCCAAAGTGCAATCAACAGCGTAGTGGCCACAGTGACCAGGCCTTGCAGAATTTGCCAAAGCGAGAGCGGATTTTTACCAATGGGTAGCGAAATGGCTTCGAGTGTTTCTACCAGCTCTGGTAGCAGACCCAGAATATGCATAGCCACAATGCTCCAGGCGATGAGCGAGAAAATGCGCTCAAAGCTGGCAAGCCAGAGCGCATGGGTAAAGCTGTGGCGCAAGATATAAAACACCAGACGAATAAATGCCAATGAGCCTAAAAGCGGCAAAGCCAGGGTGAGCAGATGCGTATGCATGTAAGGCTTGATAAGCCAGTGCATGACGGCGACAAAGAACAAAGCAGCAAGAGGGAAGATCACTCTTTTCAGGCTGCCTCGGCCAATTTTTTTTGCAAAACCCAGATTGGGTGTTTCATGGGCGGCGACTTGTTCGCGAACAAAGCCTTCAATCAGTTTGGCTAAACCAAGAGAAGTAGCCAGGGCAATAAGCTGCCACACAATATCTGGATGTTGCAGTTGGGCAAAAAAATCATTCCACTGAAGAGAGAGGTCAGGATTCATGGGTTGCCTCGGTTGGGGTTGCGTAGGGCTGCGATTCTTCTTGATGACGTTGCCAGTTGGCAAGGTAGCGCTGCAAAAGCCGGGGATTATCCCGAATAATGAGCAAATTTTCTGCATTCCTGGCTTGTGCTGACCAGGTAAAGTTATAACTGCCGGTTAATAGGATGCCATTGGACGTTTGCGCGTCAATCAGGATGATTTTATTGTGCGCAATGGCGTAGCGAGTCTCCAGGTAAACCGGAATTCCAGCGGCGACCAGTTGGGATACTTTGGATGACTTGCCATTTTTGACCATTTCTCGATCAGCTAGCACCGTGATATCAATACCCCTGTTTTTGGCAGCTATCAGCGCTTGTGTGATGGATCGGCTGGTGAGCAGGTAGGTTTGTACATGGATGGTTTTTTGCGCTTGAGCCAAGGCGCGAATGATGGCGCCTTCAACATCATCCCACGGCGTGAAGAGTGGTTCGATCGAGCCTGTCGCGGGGATGGCTTCTGCGCGGGCAGTGAGCGAGAGGGTGGTGGCCGCAAACAGCATTGCGACCATAAACACGACTTTCAACATGCGTTCAAGCGTTACGCTGGAGCACGGCGGCAAAAAAACCGTCTGTTCCGTGCACTGACGGACTTAACAGCAGGTCTTCGCCAGTATCGAGAGTGATGCCTTGGTCAGCCAAAATCTTGTTGGCAGGCAAGCGCGAAAAGTCAGCGTGGTTGGCTAAAAACGCATTGACGATGGCGGCATTTTCTTCTTCCAGAATGCTGCAGGTGGCATACACCAGTCGGCCACCGGGTTTAAGCAAGCGGGCGGCAGAGGCCAAAATAGCGGCTTGCTTTTGGGTGAGCTCTTCCACTGTCTCGGGTGTTTGCCGCCACTTAAGGTCAGGGTTACGACGCAAAGTGCCTAAGCCGGAGCAAGGGGCATCTACAAGTACTTTATCAACTTTACCTGCTAATCTTTTGATACGAGTATCATTTTCATTGGCAATCAACATGGGGTGGACATTCGATAAGCCTGATCTGGCGACCCGTGGTTTCAGTTTTGCGAGACGCTTTTCGGCCACATCAAAAGCATAGAGTCGACCGGTTGAGCGCATCATGGCGCCCAGCATGAGTGTTTTTCCACCTGCGCCTGCGCAAAAATCCACCACCATTTCGCCTCGTTTTGGGGCAAGCAAATAGCCTAGAAGTTGTGAGCCTTCGTCCTGCACTTCGATTGAGCCATCCAAAAATAGCGGATGTTTTTGCAAGAATGGCCGGTTTTTCAGGCGCAGGCCAATGGGGGAATACAGGCAGGGTGTGAGGTTCATGCTTTCAGCGGTTAACTGTGCGAGCACAGCGTCACGTGTGGTTTTGAAGGTGTTCACACGTAAATCCAGCGGGGCGGATGAGTTTAAGGCGCGCGCTAAAACCAGCAAGTCGTCTGCGTTCATGCGGGCACTCAAACGCTCGGCCAGCCAATCGGGAAAGTCCAGTTGTTCTCCGAGGGTGAGCTCGGGTTCTAGTTGGGCGCGAACATCTGCGAGCCATTGGGCTTCGCCTTCTTTTAGCGCAGGGGCGAGTTGCCGCTGCGACATGCCGCGCAAGCGTGATAAAGACAGTAAAACCAGTTCGCGAACCGAGACATGGGTTTTGGGCGCATTTCCTGGTTTGGTACGTTTGGGTTCAGTGCCGGTGTTAAATTGGCTTTGAGAATCGCGGCTAAGCGTTGGTTTTGGGGTAGTCATACCCAGTTTGGTCAGCGATCGTTTGTGGCGTAAAACGGCGTAGGCTGTTTCGGCAATAAAGTTGCGATCCCGCACACCGCTTTTTTTAGCGCGGAAAAAAGCCGAAAGCACGACGTCGGCCGGTTGGGTAAATTGCAAAAGTTGTGTTGTCGCTTCAATGGCCGCGCTAAGCAAGCCGGCAGATAAGCCTTCTTCGCCATTTGCGATGGCTGACGCTTCAGTCGTATGGGTGGTTTGCTTGGCGCGCTGCCAGGTTTTTTGCACGGGCTTGTTTGATCGGCCGGAGACGCGGGCGGATGATTTTCGCGGAGAAGATGTGGCCGTGGTGTTGCGGAAAGGCTTGGTCATTATGAGGGTTCGATCAAAAGAGAAAAAGCGAAAGAGAAAAAGCGAAAGAGAAAAAGCGAAAGAGAAAAAGCGAAAGAAAATCAGGTAATAGATTGACGATGGTGCAAGGGGTAAAGCGATGTTCAGTTAGGAGAGGGCGTCATGTCAGGTGCGGCAAGCTTGGCTGGGTCAAGCGGGATGGGTGCTTGGGAAACGAATATTTCGTCAATGACTTGCTCAAAAACTTCACCTTTGCTGTCCATGAAGCGGATTTTAAGCGGTAAGCCGGGCACTGTTTTGGCAATCCATAAATCAATTGTGTCGTTACGTGTTTTGGTACGCAGGTGTTGTGCTTGATGTTCTGCGCCCAGCACGGCGAGGTTGTCTGTGCCAATCAGCTCAAAACGATAGCGCTCCAGCTTGCGGCCTGTGGCAATCATCAATTCGATCGCATCCATGGATTGATTTGACGCCACCATTAAAGACAGCTGGTAATACAAGGAAAGCATGTCTTGTGTGCCATCGGTTACCGGGACGGTTTGCTCAGCAAAAGTGATTTGGTGATTGGTCCAGTCAAGCGTCGCTATTTCTTTTTTACCCTTGCGTTGGCTACTGAAGTTGTTGGGTTGTAAGCCTGTTGGGGTAATGTCACCCTGACTTTCCTGTATTGCTTGGGCTGTTTTGAAGAGGGCCGCTAAACCGGTGGTTTCAGTCACTGCTTTGAAGTGGTAGTGGATACCATCATGTTGCCAAGTGTTAATGGATTGCCCGACGATAAATCCACGCTCTCCCCGCGTGACGTTAAAGCGGATGCGGCCTTGAGGTGGCAGGTTAAAGGTTAGCGGTGGTGCGGTTGATGCGAGTTGGTCGGTGGTTTTGGAAAATGTCGGCGCTGGTGAGGCGGCGCTATCCTTCACATCAGTCGATATGTTTTCGCGATTTGATGTTTCTATGGATGTTTCTGCAGATATTTCTGCGGATGGGCTGTCAGATGGCAGCAACATCGCTGTTGCGTCGGGGGTTTTTACGGGTGCGTGATGGTGTGTTCGATAGCTGGGTGTTTTTTTGCGAGGTGGCTTGGGGCTGGTGTTTTGCATTGACTGGGCCTCAGCTGACGGAGCGGTGGCTTGCGCTGTGGCGCTAATGCCCGGTTCTGCTGGTTTTAACACTGCATTAATATACTCGTGGGGTTCTTCCGGGCTAATGCTTGGCAGATCCCAACCGGGGCTGATCAAGGCTGCAACATGAACAAAAGCAGAGGCAATCAGTGCAATGGCAAATGGCATAGTCTTGGCCTTGTTGTTATGAAGCGGCGAGTATCGCCGTTGAGCGGGCTAGCAAATAGGGTCAAAGACCGGATCCAATGAGCTAGATCAGTTTGGAGGTGCATTGGAAACTGAAGCCGCGCGTTGGAAAACTCGCCTTGGTTACATCAGTTGGTCACGATTAAGTCGGCGGCTTCTAGGGTGAGGCTTTTCTCGTAGTTTACTTGACCTTCTGTCAGTGTCACTTGCTCAGTCAAAAGCCAACGGGCAACGCGGGGGTAAAGTAAGTGTTCTGCGGCCAGCACACGGTGGGCGAGCGTACTTTCAGTATCCTCTGGCAAAACGGGTACCTTGGCTTGGGCAATAATGGGGCCGCCATCAACTGCTGGCGTCACAAAATGTACTGTGCAGCCATGTGTTTTAGCGTTGGCAGCCAGAGCGCTGGCGTGCGTTTTCAAGCCAGGAAAAGCCGGCAGGAGCGATGGGTGAATGTTGACCATGCGGGTGTAAAAGTGGGTGACAAATGTGCTACTTAAAATACGCATAAACCCGGCGAGAAAAACCAGTCGCGGGGTATAACCGTCAATTTCTGTCATGAGTGCCAAATCAAATGCTTCGCGGGTGGCAAAGCGGCGGTGATCGATCACGACCGTATGAATCCCCCGTGCTTTAGCCAAGGCCAGACCTGTTGCGTCAGGCCGGTTACTGATAACCGCCACGCATTGGCCGGGGAGCTTGCTATCAAGCAAAGCCGCCATATTGCTGCCTTGTCCTGAAATAAGAATGACGTAGGGTTTCAAGTCAAGAGACATCAGTTGGTTTGTATCAAGGAAAAGTGTCGAACTAAAACGACAATACGGGTAAAAATGCTGCTGTTGCAATGCTGTGAGAGATACGCACGATGGTTCGATTGCTACGCTCTGACACTGTTTGGGAGAGTAAGTCCAAGTTGGCGATCATTTTGCCAAACTCGCGCTCAAAGCTTAAGTTGGCAGGTTGTGCTTCATTGGCAATGTCGTTGCTCAGTAGCAATAAGTTGCCATCCATATCCCGTGCATTAGCCAGTTTCCAGGTGGCAATTTCAAGGTTTCTAGCGCTGTTGTAAAGCTTTTGCGGTGTCAGGCTATCCAGCATGAAAAACTCTGTTTTTTCATCAAAAGCGGCATTCAGCATGTCGCCCGTGCCTGCAATAAAAACCGCTACGCGATCACCTGTGTAGTCAGCCGAGAGCGCCAACAAAATCGCCTCCGTGCCCCGCTTGCCATTTAG
>DIUK01000164.1 GCA_002422995.1 Rhodocyclaceae bacterium UBA6160 | reverse complement strand
CTGTGTATTGGCGCGGGCGAAATGATTGCGCTGTGCGCGGCGCATTTTGCCGGGCAGCACCCCAAGCAACTCACGATTGCGAATCGCACTAGCGCGCATGCTGAGATTTTGGCAGCACGGTTTTCGGGCAATGTGCTGCGTTTGGAAGATGTTGCTGAACGTTTGCCTGATTACGATATTGTCATTTCCTGTACGGCCAGCCCCTTGCCGGTGATTGGTTTGGGCATGGTGGAACGTGCTTTGAAAGTTCGCCGTCATCGGCCGATGGTGATGGTGGATTTGGCCATACCGCGTGATATTGAGCCAGAAGTTGCGCAATTGGATGATGTGTTTCTTTACACGGTGGATGATTTGGGCAAAATTATTGAATCAGGGCTGGAGTCCCGCCAGGCGGCGGTGATTGAGGCGGAAGCGATTATTGATGGCCACGTGCAGGATTTTTTGCATTGGCAAGCGGCGCGCAAAACTGTGCCGACGATTCGTGCCTTGCGCGATGCAGCGGACCGCATGCGGCGGCATGAAGTGGAGCACGCGTTAAAACTGCTGGCCCGGGGAGATGCGCCCGAGCAAGTGCTGGAAGCGCTTTCACTCGGGCTGACGAATAAATTTTTGCATGCGCCAACGCAGGCGTTGAACCAAGCGAACAGCACAGAGCATGCGGATCTCATCGCGTTGATTGCGCGTCTTTACCATTTGTCGTCCCCTGAATAAACTCATGAAAAAAAGCATTTACGATAAGCTTGAACAACTGGCTGAACGCCTTGCTGAACTGGATGGTTTGCTCGGCAGCGAGCATGCGGCAAATGATATGGATAATTACCGCAAGCTGACGCGTGAGTATGCCGAGATCACGCCCATTGTGGTTTTGTTCGATGCTTACCGTCGCGCCAGCGCCGACTTTTCTGCAGCCGAAGAACTGCTTGGCGATCCAGACATGAAAGCGCTCGCAGAAGCCGAGCAAGCCAGCGCGACGGCGGAGATGGCGCGGTTGGAAAATGAATTGCAGTTAGCGCTGTTGCCGCGCGACCCGAACGACGATAAAAATATTTTTCTGGAAATTCGCGCCGGCACGGGGGGCGACGAATCCGCGCTGTTCGCGGGCGATTTGTTTCGCATGTATTCACGTTTTGCCGAGCGTCAGGGCTGGCGTGTGGAAGTGGTGTCGCGCAGTGAATCCGACTTGGGCGGGTTTCGCGAAATCATTGCCAAAATTGAAGGACGCGGGGCATATTCGCAACTCAAGTTCGAGTCCGGCGGCCATCGCGTGCAGCGCGTGCCGGCCACCGAAACCCAAGGCCGCATCCATACCTCGGCCTGCACCGTGGCTGTGATGCCGGAAGCCGATGCGCTGGCTGAGGTGAATATCAACCCGGCGGATTTGCGCATCGACACCTATCGCGCCTCGGGCGCAGGCGGGCAGCACATCAATAAAACCGATTCTGCTGTGCGCATCACGCACTTGCCGACAGGTATTGTGGTGGAGTGCCAGGACGACCGTTCGCAGCACCGCAACCGTGCTCAGGCCATGGCGGTTTTAGCGGCGCGCATTACGGCAGAGCAAGAGCGTGAGCAGCAGCAAAAAATCGCTTCGACGCGAAAATCCCTGATTGGCTCGGGCGACCGTTCCGAGCGCATCCGCACGTACAACTTTCCGCAGGGACGGATTACCGATCATCGCATCAATCTGACGCTGTACAAAATCGACGCCATTATGGCGGGTGATTTGGGCGAGCTGGTCAACGCCTTGACCACCGAGCATCAAACCGAATTGCTGGCTGAATTGGCGGCGTAATTTTTGGCGCTCGCATGACTCCGGTGATGTCGCAAAACAGGCTTGCTGCAGTAATCACGACTGCGCGCGAAAAATTACCCACATCTGAAGCGCGGTTGTTACTTGGCCATGTGTTGCAAAAACCCTTGGCCTGGTTGCTCGCGCATGATGACGAAGTGCTGGATGAGGCCGGGTTAAGCGCTTTTAAAACGCTCGTTACCCGCCGCGCGGCGGGTGAGCCGGTGGCTTACTTGCTGGGCTACCGCGAGTTTTTTGGGCGCGAGTTTTTGACAACGCCTGCCACGCTGATTCCACGACCTGAAACGGAGTTGCTGGTCGAGCGGGTGATTGAAAAAGTCAGCTTAAAAGTCGGCGATGGTGAGACGGCGATAAAACATAAATCGCGACGAATTCTTGATCTTGGCACCGGTACGGGCTGTATCGCGATCACCTTGGCGCTCGAATGTCCCGGTGTCCTGGTCTGCGCCATTGACGCGAGCAAAGCGGCGCTGGATGTTGCGCAAAGCAACGCGCAGCGCCTCAACGCAAACGTGCGCTTTTTGCACAGTGATTGGTATGCCGCCGTAGCCGGCGAGACTTTTGATGTCATCGTCAGCAATCCACCCTACATCGCCGCCGAAGATGCGCATTTGACGCAAGGCGACCTGCGCTTTGAGCCACCCGCCGCGCTGGCCAGCGGCGCGGATGGGCTGGATGCTATTCGGCATATCATTGCTACAGCACCGGCATATTTAAATTCTGCAGGCGAGCTGTGGCTAGAGCATGGTTACGATCAAGCCGAGGCAGTGCGGGAGCTGCTTGATTCGGCAGGTTTTTTGCACATCGAACAGTATGGTGATTTGGCGGGTATCGTGCGCGTGAGTGGAGGGGTGTGCGGGTAAATAAAAAAGCCTTCTGCCGGGCAGGACAGAAGGCTTTTAGTGCATCACACGATGTGTGCGATGCGATTGTGTGCGACGAGACTGCTTAGTGCAAACCTGCCATATAGTCGGTGACGGCTTTGATTTCTGCATCTGTCATTTTCAGCGCAATGGTGCGCATGGTTTTGGCTGGGTCGTTAGTGCGTGTGCCATCACGGAAAGCTTTGAGTTGTATTTCAGCGTAATCAGCACGCTGACCACCCACACGTGGGTATTGCGCAGGGATACCAGCACCGGTGGGGCCATGGCAAGAGGCACAGGCGGGCACGCCTTTTTTCATGTCGCCGCGACGGTACAAAGAACGGCCTAATTGCACAGTCGCTTCATTTGTCGCAGCGCCTGGCTTTGGGGTTTGCGATGCATAGTAAGCGGCTAAATCGCGCATCTGATTTAGATCATAGGGTGCAATCATGCCGTTCATGACGGCATTGACGCGCAATGCCGGTTTGCCATCAGCCGCTTTGAAGTCGGTCATTTGCTTTAAGAGATAATCGTAGCTCTGACCGGCGAGTGAAGGATTCTGAGCCATCACGCTATTGCCGTCTGCGTTATGGCAGGCAGCGCAAACGGTGGTGGCAATTTCTTTGCCACGCGCGGCATCGCCCATGGGGACGGCAACTTTGGTGGAACTATTAGCCTGTGCGCTACAAGCAAAGAATGCAAAAATGACTGCAAACAGGGAACGACTCATGGTGACAGATTCTCCGATTAACCGCCGATAGTTCGGCTCGTGAAAACTGCTATTCTACCTTAGGCAAAAATGCCACTCAGTCGCTGAGCGACATTTTTAGCAATCAATTTGATTTTGGGTGGGTTTTTTGCGTTTTTGGCGGCGATTCTGCTGATGCACGTATTTTGGCTGGCGGCAGATTTTAAATATGACCGCCTACGCTCGCACTGATAAAATCAAGGCAAATTGCTTTCAGTGAGTTATTTGTCCTTTATTTGTTGCAGCTCACCGTTAAAACACTGCAAATCTGACCTCACAACCCTGTTTTTGACACTTCCCTTCGGCATCTCCCCTATGGCTATTTTCCGTCACGCGACATTTGAAATTTCTGCCGCCAAACCCAGTGGCTTGCCGCCGTCGTTAGGGGCGGAAATTGCCTTTGCTGGGCGGTCGAATGCAGGAAAATCGAGTGCAATTAATACCTTGGTAGGGCATACGCGCTTGGCGTTTGTCTCCAAAACACCGGGGCGCACTCAGCTTATCAATGTGTTCCGCATGAGAAATGGCGCGGCCTTGGTTGATTTGCCCGGCTACGGATTCGCCCAGGTGCCGCTGGCTGTGCGCCTGCAATGGCAGGGGTTGCTGGAGGAGTATCTGATTAGGCGCACGAATTTAACCGGCCTGGTGCTGATTATGGATTCGCGGCGTCCGTTGACGGAGCTGGATTGGAAGATGGTTGGCTGGTTTGCGCCTACCGGGCGGCCGATTCATTGTCTATTAACTAAATCAGACAAACTGTCGCGCCAGGCGCAGGCAGAGGCATTGCGAGATACGCGAGCAGCCTTGGCTGAGGCTTTTCCAGTGTATAGCCAAGGCATTACGGTGCAGTTATTTTCCAGCTTGAAAAAAACCGGGATGGATGAGGTTGAGCGTATCGTTGGCGGTTGGTTAAATACGGTGCAATTATCTGCGGCTGAAGGCGTTGAAATGCAAGGTGCGCTGGTTGAAAGCGAGAGGGCGGAAGAGGATAAAAAAAGCCCTCGACAACCGGGGAAATGATTGCCGAGGGTTAGCTTGCCTAACGCTACTGTTAAGCTACCTGCTCAAGGGGAGGAAGCAGGGGTGCCAAACAAAGCGCGCGATGAAAAGGGGGGAATCATCACGCTTTTGCTTTGCTTGACACACATAACATTCGATGGTGTGCTTGTGATTTAGTTCCGGGTTTTTGAAAAATAATTTTGTCTGAATGAACTGATTGTTTTTGGAGAAAAAATGGCCGCATTGCCGGTAGAGAATGGCAACACGTTGTTATCAAAACGCATGCGCCGAATGCGCCGCGATGATTTTTCGCGGCGGCTGATGCGTGAGCACACACTTGGCGTGGATGATCTGATTTACCCGGTGTTTGTTTTGGAAGGCGTTGGCCGAACGGAGGCCGTGGCTTCCATGCCCGGCGTATCACGCGTTTCACTGGACAACTTGTTACCCGTGGCGGAACAAGCGGTAAAGTTGGGCATTCCGGCATTGGCCTTGTTCCCGGTCATCGCCAGCGGCAAAAAAACACCTGGGGCCGAAGAGGCGTGGAATCCGGCCGGGCTGGTGCCGACGGTGGTGGCGCGCCTGAAAAAGGAATTCCCTTCGCTGGGTGTTATTACCGATGTGGCGCTCGACCCCTATACCAGCCACGGCCAGGATGGCTTGATTGACCCGACGGATCCGCAAGGCTATGTGTTGAATGATGAAACCCTGGCGGCTTTGGCCAAACAGGCGCTATGCCATGCGCATGCAGGTGCGGATGTGGTCGCGCCGTCGGACATGATGGATGGCCGCGTGGGTTACATTCGCCATGCGCTGGATCAAGAAAATCTGATCCATACGCGCATTTTGGCTTATGCCGCGAAATATGCATCGAGTTTTTATGGCCCGTTCCGTGATGCCGTGGGCTCGGCGGGCAACTTGGGTCAAGGTGATAAAAAAACCTATCAAATGGATCCGGCGAATTCCGATGAGGCCTTGCGCGAAGTGGCGCTGGATT
>DIUK01000036.1 GCA_002422995.1 Rhodocyclaceae bacterium UBA6160 | reverse complement strand
ATGCCATCCTCACCCAGATACGCACCCCAAGGCCAGGCCGCAATTGCCACATGGGTTTGCGCACCACGCGGCGAGACACCCATTTTCTCCGAACCATAAAAGGCAATCGGGCGGATGTAACAGGCTTCCAGATTATTCGCCCGCACCACTTCTTTTTGCGCTGCCATCAGGGTTTCTTTATCCCATGGCATGGGCATGCGGTAGATATGCGCGGAATTAAACAAGCGATCCGTATGCTCTTGCAAACGGAAAATCGCCGTGCCAGAAATAGTTTTATAAGCCCGCACGCCTTCAAAAACAGCCAGGCCATAGTGCAAAGAATGCGTTAAAACGTGAGTATTGGCTTCACGCCAAGGAACGAGTTTGCCGTCGTACCAAATAAAACCATCGCGGTCAGCCATAGACATGAGGGGAATCTCCAGCAATCAAAAAGTTAAAACGATGATTTTAACAGGGGCGCTAAAATACGCCTATCCTTAAATGACAAGCCGCCAAGTTCGCTCAAACCAACGCAATGAATACTCCCTGGAAACCCAATGTCACCGTCGCCGCAATCATTGAGCGTGGCGGACTGTTTTTGATGGTTGAAGAAGAAACGCCTGACGGTTTGCAGTTTAATCAGCCCGCAGGCCATCTGGACGAGGGCGAATCGCTAATCACCGCCTGCGCGCGTGAAACACTGGAAGAAACTGCGTGGCACTTTGCACCCACCCAGCTCATCGGCATTTACCAATGGCCACGCCCGCAAGGGGACATCACCTACCTGCGCTTTGCCTTTTCTGGCACATTAGGGACACACGATCAAAACCGCGCACTCGATACGGGCATCGTACGCGCAGTGTGGATGACGCCAGAAGAAATCAAAACCACCCAAAACCGCCACCGTAGCCCGCTGATTTGGCAATGCGTCACCGATTATTTGGCAGGGCAACGTTTTCCGCTTTCCATCATTCGGCAATATGACAAATAATCTTGTAGCGCACACCTTACTTATTTTCTGAGCAAATCTCTTCTGGTTCTGCACCTTAAGCCCTGATGAATAACCCGCACCAACCACTTGGCTCATCACCCCGCAATCATTACAAGTTATTTCAGCTCATGCGCTTAGCCCTGTGTTTTCTCACCTCTACAGTGAGTGCTTATGCTGGTGAGTCAATCAACGTGTGTTTTAATTTTGCTTGCAACGCTCAAGCGCCCGTCACTTTTTCTGCCGTTCAACTAGAAAATGTAGTGCAGTATTTAGCCGCCGCAAAAAATCCTGTTGAAGAGCGCGAATTACTGGCACAAACCATAGGCAAGCTTTACCGCTGGGCAGGAGAGCAGACACCCATTCATGCAGACCGAGCAGAAAACTTTGCTGACGCAGGTATACCAGGCGCGATGGATTGCATAGACCATGCGACGACGACAACCCGATTTTTGCACCTCCTGGAAAAACACCATGCACTGCATTTTCACCATGTCGTAGCCATTACTCGGCGTGGCTTTATTTTTCAGCACTTCATGGCGACTATCGAAGAATTACCTGATAGCCAAAACACTGGCTCATCATTCAAACAAAAACTGCTGCCAGACTTATCGCCACAAAAAACGCAACCGCGCCGATTTGCCATTGATAGCTGGTACGTTGATAACGGCCAACCTGCACGGGTTGTGCCACTCACAAATTAAGTAAGTAAAAAGGAATCATTGTGTCCAAAAGCACTCAGGGAAAAGTCGTTGTCGGTTTATCAGGTGGTGTTGATTCAGCTGTCGCCGCCCTACTTCTTAAACAACAGGGATATGACGTCATCGGCCTGTTCATGAAAAACTGGGAAGGGGATGATACCGACGAATACTGCTCATCACGTCAGGACTTAGTCGATGCCGCAGCAGTTGCCGATGTCATCGGCATTGAATTTGAAGCCGTTAACTTTGCTGCTGAATATCAGGATCGCGTCTTTGCCGAATTTTTGCGCGAATACCAAGCTGGTCGCACACCGAATCCTGACGTACTGTGTAACTCAGAAATTAAATTCAAGTCTTTTCTGGATCACGCTTTAGCACTTGGAGCCGACAAAATTGCCACCGGGCATTATGCGCAGGTACGTCAATTCCTAGGTGAATGGCAACTGCTCAAAGCCGAGGACGGTACTAAAGACCAAAGCTATTTTCTGCACAGGCTAAACCAGACTCAACTCTCAAAAACTTTATTTCCGCTGGGTAAACTTTATAAACGCGATGTGCGAAAAATTGCTGAAGAAGCTGGCTTGCCTAATCACGCACGCAAAGACTCAACCGGCATCTGCTTCATTGGCGAGCGTCCGTTCAGGGAATTTTTAGGGCGCTACATTCCAAAACAACCCGGTGAAATTCGTGTTTTAGGTACAGACCAAGTGATTGGCACGCATGACGGTTTAACTTATTACACGATTGGCCAGCGTGAAGGATTAAAAATCGGGGGCATCAAAAACACCCCTGATGCGCCATGGTTCGTGGCGAAAAAGGACATGGCCAGCAATATTTTATATGCCGTACAAGGCCACGATCACCCGGCTTTATCCTCCCAACACCTTGTTGCAAAAGACCTTTCCTGGATATCAACACAACCACCCCACACCCATTGGGTATATGCCGCCAAAACCCGTTATCGGCAAGCAGATGCTGCGTGCCAGATAGAGCGACTAGCCGCAACTGACTGCGAGGTTATTTTCGCTGCACCGCAATGGGCGGTCACACCCGGACAATCTGTTGTAATCTACGAATCATGCGTTTGCTTAGGGGGGGGAATCATCACCACAGACCTTACGCCTGATGCATAAAACAAGTTTAACAATGCAGTCAAAAAAATCGTGTTAACTTTCTTTGGGTTTTGCCCACAAATTTCTGGAGGTATTTTTGAATGAATAAAGCTGAACTGATTGAAATTGCAGCGGATAGTGCAGACATTAGCAAAGCAGCCGCTGGTAAAGTCCTTGACGGTATCATTGCTGCTGTTGTGAAAGCTGTATCCAAGGGTGACACTGTCACGCTCGTTGGTTTCGGTACTTTTAAATCAGCCAAACGTGCTGCACGTACGGGCAAGAACCCCAAGACTGGTGCAACAATCAAAATCGCTGCCACTACCGTGCCTAAGTTCAGCGCAGGTACGGGCTTCAAAGAAGCCGTTTCCGGCAAGAAAAAAGTCAAGAAATAAATTTTATTCATTTCTTGCTGTACTTGAAAAGGGCTCGCTTTGCGAGCCCTTTTTGTTTTCTGCTCTGTTGCTTTGGCTTGCTGATTGCTGCCTTCTTTCTATTAGCCACCTCAATGCACTGCGCTTGGTGTATCGTAATGACAACACCATGCATGACGCTTATCGTATGGGATAAGCACTGCGCTATGCATTCTTTTTGATAAAGGAGGCCACCATGATCGCTATCGACCACAATGAAAAATTGGTCAAAATTGCTCTTTTGGGCGAATTCACGCTCGCTGACTTTAAAGAGTTCGAAGAACTCGTTCAATACAAAATTCGCTTTACCGGACCAGTTAATCTTCTAATCGATTTCCGTCAAATGCTCACTACAACGCTGGATGTTGCTTGGCAAGAAGTACGCTTCACACGTGAACATACACACGACTTTCATCGCATTGCCATCGTAACCAATAGTCAATGGGTTGCATGGAGCGCTTGGTTATCACAATTATTCGTTGATGCCCAACTCGAACTATTTGAAGAAGAAGCCCCTGCGCTCGCCTGGCTGACTGAAGAAACTTCAGTATCAACAGCTAGCTGATAAACAACCAATCGCGAGTAACGCTTAAGCGGAATCATCCGCTGCCACACGCGGCTCAGTATGCGCCTGAAAGAATTTTTTGTGACGATCAATCGCCCACGCCACATGCTCTCGTACCAAGGGCGACGGGTCATGTTCACGCGCGTACAGCGCATCCAAAACAGCCGCATCCGTTGGCGCGTTACCAAGCGCAACAGCTAAATTACGCAACCAGCGCGCATAGCCTATTCTGCGTATCGCTGAGCCCGCCATACGCTGCTCAAACTCTTCAGCTGTCCACGCAAATAGCGCAATCAAACTTGTCTTATCCAGCGCATGCCGCGGTAAAAAGTCTGCTTCTTGCGTCAAGGGTGCGAAGCGATTCCACGGACACGCCAACTGACAGTCATCGCACCCATAAATACGGTTGCCCATGTCTGTTCGCAAAAATTCTGGAATACTGCTTTTCAATTCGATCGTGAGATAAGAAATACACCGACGCGCATCCAACTGATACGGTGCAACGATAGCCTTTGTCGGACAGCTATCAATGCATGCTGTGCAGCTGCCGCAATGATCCGTAATTGGGGTATCTGGCGGCAGAGGCAAGTCACTGTAAATTTCACCCAAAAAGAAATACGATCCAGCCTCGCGATGCAATAACAACGTATGCTTGCCACGCCAGCCCAAACCGCTTTGCTGCGCCAACTGCACCTCCATCACAGGCGCAGAGTCGGTAAATACACGATGCGTGAATTCACCCAGCTCTGTAGTCATGCGATCTGCCAAAGCGTGCAGGCGCGCGCGCATCACTTTGTGATAATCACGCCCCAGCGCATAGCGTGAAATATAAGCGCAACGCTTATCCTTCAAGGTCGCTTCGACGACATCAGCCTCACCTGCAGCGGTACGATAATTCATGCGAACTGTAATAATGCTTTGCGTCCCCGGCACTAATTCTTCAGGTAATGCCCGCTTAGCACCGGCAGCTGAAACATGCGCCGCCATATAATCCATCTCGCCGTGAAAACCGGCCGCTAGCCAAGCGGCGAGTTGTGCAGGCGCATCTCCTGTATCTGCACGCGAAAAGCCTACCGCATCAAAGCCTAAGGCTAAGCCCCATTGCCGTATATCTTCCTTTACTGATAACCATTGATTATGCATGCCGCGCATCTTACGCACCTTCTGAAAACTGAGCCGACCTCTCTGCCAGATGAAGCAGCAACTTTAGCCTTGGGCGCGCGCTTTGCTCATCCCGCATGCCTTGCCCCTGGCTTGAATATTTGGCTGCATGGTGACTTGGGCGCAGGGAAAACCACCTTCGTACGCGGCCTGTTGCGCGCGCTGGGCGAAACCGGTCCGGTGAAGAGTCCCGACTTACACCCTGCTTGAAGTTCACGTAGTTTCTGGATTAAACTTATATCACTTTGATTTTTATCGGCTCAATCAACCGGAAGAATATCTCGATGCAGGCTTGGATGAATATTTTTCAGGAACAGGGATTTGCTTGGTCGAATGGCCAGAGCAAGCTGCGCCCTATCTGCCTGCTGCCGATATTCATATTGAATTACAGGCTGTTACCCGTGCTGATGGCACAGATCAACGCACCGTGGTTTGCCGTGCTACCAGCACACGGGGGCAAACGTGTCTGACGAATTGCCTGACCACCCCTTCACCGGATGCAAACCAACCACCGCAATAACAGACGCGGTGACAAGCAATCGCACGCATCCAACCCATCCGCTATCTAAACGCGAACTACTCAAATTTGCTGCGGCAAGCTTAACCCTATGGGTCACAAAAGTCGGCGCTGGTGATACGCCGCGCACAGATAAATTACCGCTCCCCAGCATTATGGCGGTGCGCGTTTGGCCTGCCACTGACTACACCCGGGTCACACTCGAACATGACCAGCCGATTGAATTTACTTCGCAGCTCATCAAAAACCCTGAGCGATTAGTCGTTGACATTGAAGGCATTGAATTCAACGCCGTGCTGCAATCGTTGCCATCCAAAATTATCGACAATGACCCCTACATCAAACTCATCCGCGCAGGCCGCAACCGGCCTGGCGTTGTGCGTCTGGTCATTGACCTCAAAGCGGAAATCAAACCGCAAATATTTTCTCTAAAGCCCGTCGGCAACTACGGTCATCGCCTCGTGCTCGACCTTTACCCCGCGCATCCCATTGACCCTTTGATGGCCTTGCTCGAACAGCCTGAATCAGCTTCCACTGCACAACCCGACCATGCAGTCATTGCGCAAAATACAGACAACAACAGTACAAAAACAGCCATAGAAAACCCCAATTCCGCAGCAAGCTCCTCGGCAAACAACAAGTCTGCACAAGGCGCAACCAACAGCACTCAAAGTACCTCGTCAAACACTGCCTCAAACACAACAACAGAGCGTGGCAGCAATAAAAACCCACCCTCAGTTGCACGCCTGGTAACCATCATGCTGGATCCCGGCCACGGCGGAGAAGACCCCGGCGCCATTGGTCGCGGCGGCAGCTATGAGAAAAATGTCACGCTGTCTGTCGCACGTCGCTTGAAAGAAAAAATTGATGCGGTGCCTAACATGCGTGCCGTACTAACTCGCGATGGCGACTTTTTTATCCCGCTCAACCAGCGCGTACAAAAAGCTCGCAAAATTCGTGCTGACCTGTTTGTCTCGGTGCATGCCGACGCCTTCATCAAGCCTACCGCGCGCGGCTCTAGCGTATTTGTACTGTCCGAGCGTGGCGCCAGCAGCTCCGCCGCACGCTGGCTAGCGAAAAAAGAAAATGAAGCCGATTTGATAGGCGGTGCCAGCCTGCCAGTCAAAGACCCTTATCTTGCGCGAACCTTGCTGGATTTATCGCAAACCGCAACCAATAATGACAGCATCAAGCTCGGACAAGCCGTCTTAGGCGAGTTAGGTCGCATCAATACACTCCATAAAGCACAAGTAGAACAAGCTGGCTTTGCCGTGCTCAAAGCACCCGACATCCCTTCCATCCTGATTGAAACGGCGTTTATCTCCAATCCGGAAGAAGAAAAACGTCTGAACGATGACGCTTATCAAGATCAATTAGCCACGGCAATTCTGCAAGGCTTGCAGCGCTATTTTGCAAAAAATCCACCCCTTGGCAAGTCCAAGATTGCCTGATTCAACAGCACACATGTGGTTAAATTTTTTGCTCAACTTTATTGCGCTTTAGCTCGCTAACGCTTGACGCACTCCTGCTGCAATTTCGTAAGATCGTTTACGCGCAGCATGATCAAAAATCTGACAAGTGATAACCAACTCATCCGCCCCTGTGCGGGCGATAAAGGCCTCAATTGCAGCGCGCACCGTATCCGGCGAGCCAATGGCCGAGCACGATAGCGCCTCTTCCAGCATCGCGCGTTCAGCGGGGGCGAGCGTACCGAGGAAATCATCCACCGGCGGCTGCAAAGTCGTGGGGCGGCCGCGCCGCAAGTTCAGGATCATCTGTTGCATGGAACTGGCCAAAAACCGGCCTTGCGCATCGGTGTCTGCGGCAAACACACTAAACCCCAGCATCACATAAGGCTTTGCCAGGTGTGCCGACGGACGGAACTGGGTGCGGTAAATATGGATGGCCTCCTGCATTTGCGCGGGGGCAAAATGGGAAGCAAAGGAAAACGGCAAACCCAGCGCAGCAGCGAGCGTTGCGCCAAACAGGCTGGAACCCAGGATCCATACGGGTATTTGCGCGCCTTCACCCGGAATGGCATGCACCGCCTGGCCGCCGTGGGTCACCGGCGTACCGGCAAAATAGGCCATCAACTCCACCACATCGCGCGGAAACTGGTTTTCATCTGCCCCCAGATTGCGCCGCAACGCCCTCGCTGTAGCCTGATCCGAGCCTGGCGCTCGCCCCAGGCCCAAATCAATCCGCCCGGGGAACAAAGCCTCCAGCGTGCCAAACTGTTCGGCGATCACCAAGGGCGAATGGTTCGGCAGCATGATGCCACCGGCGCCCACACGTATCGTTTGCGTGCCAGCGGCCACATGGCCAATCACCACCGCGGTTGCCGCGCTCGCGATGCCGGGAATGCCGTGATGTTCCGCAACCCAATAGCGATGGTAGCCAAGACGCTCAGCGTGACGGGCCAGATCCAGAGAATTGGCCAGGGATTGCGCCGCTGTGCCACCGGCCACGATGGGCGAGAGGTCAAGAACTGAAAAGGGGATCATCGGAAACCTTCAAGAAAATGAATGGTGAAAAAGTCAGGCAAAAGAGGACACCAGTTTAACGCTCAACAGAAAGCACCTGGCATGAGAATCATCGCCATAGTCAATCAAAAGTCGCTTAAAAGATCCCTGTTTATGAAGACAAAACAAGGCACTACCACGTGTTGGCTTGATATAATCAGCGGTTTTCTGCGCTCCCATTCTTCTTCCATGCTGGTTTTTCGCGGCGTACCCTCTGTAGCCACCACCTCAACGGTACTCACCATCGGCAACTTCGATGGCGTGCATCGCGGCCATCGCGCCTTGCTTGGCCGTTTGATCGCCAAGGCGCGCGAGTGTGCCCTTCCCGCCACCGTGCTGACTTTTGATCCGCATCCGCGCGAATTTCTTAACCCTGCGCAAGCACCGGCGCGCTTATCCAACTTCCGCGAAAAAATGGCCTTGCTGGCTGAGTGCGGCGTTGATCGCGTCCATGTGTGCCGCTTTAACGCTGCGTTAGCTGAGATCACGGCAGAAGCCTTTATTGAAACCGTGCTGGTCAAAGGCCTCTCGGTACGCCACTTGATCATCGGCGACGATTTTTGTTTCGGCAAAGGCCGCAAGGGTAATTTCACCCTGTTCCAGCAAGCCGGCATTGCCCATCGTTTCGGCACGGAAGCCATGCCCACCGTAGCCCATGTGGTGAACAGCCAGCCGCTGCGCATTTCCAGCTCCGCTGTGCGCGATGCGCTGGCAGCAGGCAATATCGAACAGGCGCGCGCCTTGCTGGGGCGTGCCTACGTAATGGCCGGCCGCGTGGTGCGTGGCGATAAAATCGGCCGCACGCTGGGCTTTCCTACGCTGAACCTGCGCATCAAACACACGCTGTTGCCCGTGACCGGCGTTTTCGCCGTTACTGTCTCCGGCCTGGATGCGCAACCCTTGCCGGGCGTGGCCAACATCGGCGTGCGCCCGACGGTCGCTGATGGTCTTAAGCCAGTGCTGGAAGTGCATCTGCTGAATTTTGATCGTGAAGTGTATGGCGCGCATGTCTCGGTTAACTTCCTGCACAAGCTCCGCAGCGAACAAAAATTTGCTTCGCTGGATACCTTAAAGACGCAAATCGGCTGCGATGTACTCGCCGCCCGCGCTTATTTTGCCTCCTCATTCGACGCGCTTTAACGCAAATTTACGCAACAATAAAACCCATGGCTGATTACCGCAAAACCCTCAACATGCCCGACACGCCCTTTCCGATGCGGGGTGACCTGGCCAAGCGCGAACCGGGCTGGATCAAGGCCT
>DIUK01000027.1 GCA_002422995.1 Rhodocyclaceae bacterium UBA6160 | reverse complement strand
CGCAGGCGCAGCGGGGCGGGCAAGCGCTGCGCATATGGTGGTGGTGGGCATTGGCGGTGTGGGTTCGTGGGCAGCGGAAGCCCTGGCCAGGTCAGGCGTGGGGCAGATTACCCTGATTGACCTTGATCACATTGCCGCATCCAATATCAATCGACAAATTCATGCGTTAGAAGCTACCCTGGGCGCAGCCAAAGTAGAAGCTATGGCAGCGCGGATTCACCAGATTAACCCCGCATGCCAAGTGCATTGCATTGAAGAATTCGTGGACGAAGCTAACGTGGCGGCGTTGATTCCAGCCTGTGATGCGGTGATTGACGCGATAGATAATGTGCGCGCCAAAGCGGCGTTGATTGCGCATTGCAGGCAACAAAAAATAACCATCGTTACCACGGGTGGCGCGGGTGGTCGTTTGGATCCAACGCAAATTCAAGCGATTGATTTATCGCGTACCACGCAAGATGCCTTGGCGTCCAAAGTGCGGGCGAGATTACGCAAGGAATATGGTTTTACGCGGGATCCCAAAAAGAAGTTTGGGGTGGTTTGCGTTTTTTCGCCAGAGCAAATCAAACGCCCAGCAATTGAATGCGAGATAACCGACGTTGAAAGTTCAATGAGCGTGGAAGCCGAAGAATTGGACGCCCTCGCTCTGGACGGCGGTGCTGGTTTATCCTGCGCGGGCTATGGTTCTTCTGTCGCTGTTACCGCAGGATTTGGCTTTGCTGCGGCTGCACGTGTGTTGGCCGGTATACTCTTGGCGCCATGAGTACGCTTCAATCGGGAAAAGCTGAACAATCGATGCCGGTGATTCTGGTCACTGGTGCTGCCCGCCGTGTGGGCGCCGAGATTGCACGCACGCTTCATGCCGCAGGTGCGTGCGTGGCGATTCACTATCACACCGCAGCAGACGAGGCTAAAGCCCTTGCTGCCTTGCTCAATGGGCAACGGGCGGATTCTGCAGCAGCGTTTCCTGCAAACTTGCTCGACCTGGATGACTTACCCAGGTTGATCACTCAAGTTGTTGATCACTTCGGACAATTGGATGGTTTGGTCAATAATGCTTCCACGTTTTATTCCACAAAAGTCGGCGCTACCAATACGGCGGCATGGGATGATTTGATGGGCACAAACTTGAAAGCACCGCTATTTTTAGCGCAGGCGGCTGCCCCGTACTTGAAGCGGCAGCACGGTTGTATCGTTAACATCACGGACGTTCATGCTGAACGGCCACTCAAAGGCTATGCCTTGTATTGCACAGCCAAAGCTGGTTTGTTAGGGCTTACTCGCGCGCTAGCCATTGAATTAAGCCCTGAAGTTCGGGTAAATGCAGTAGCTCCCGGGGCGGTGGCTTGGCCGGAACAAACCGACGATTTTCCGCCCGACGAGCGCGATGCCATCATTGACCACACTTTGTTAAAGCGCGTAGGCTCAGCCGCTGACATTGCCCGTGCCGTGCGCTTTTTGGTGTTTGATGCGCCGTATGTGACAGGCCAGACGATCACCGTGGATGGTGGCAGATCCGCACACTTGTAAAATAGCCTTTAACAAATTTTCACGCTGAACAAATTTACTGAATAAATCCCACTCGACAATGAATGCACCTTTAACCGCTCGCCAAGCCAATAAGCCGGCCTATGAAGCCAACAAACTCGCCAAGCGCTTGCGCCGTCAGGCGGGGCAGGCGATTGCTGATTTCAACATGATTTCAGCCGGCGATCGCGTCATGGTGTGTTTGTCCGGCGGCAAGGATTCATATGCCATGCTCGACCTGCTGTTGCACCTGCGTGAGCATGCGCCGATTGATTTCGAGATCATCGCGGTGAATCTGGATCAAAAGCAGCCGGGCTTTCCGGCGGACATATTGCCACGGTATCTGACTGAACTGGGTGTGCCGTTTCATATCGAAAACGAGGACACCTACAGCATTGTGAAGCGCGTGATTCCGGAAGGAAAAACGACCTGCTCATTGTGCTCGCGGCTGCGGCGCGGGGTGCTGTATCGCGTGGCGGATGAATTGGGCGCGACCAAGATTGCGTTGGGACATCACCGCGACGATATTTTGCAGACGCTATTCTTGAACCTGTTTTTTGCGGGTAAATTAAAATCCATGCCGCCCAAGCTGGTTTCGGACGATGGCCGCCACATGGTGATCCGGCCGCTGGCCTATTGCGCAGAAAGCGATCTGGAAGCTTGGGCAACGTTGCGCGAATTTCCGATTATTCCGTGTGACTTATGCGGCTCGCAACCCAACCTGCAACGCCAGCAGGTCAAGCGCATGTTGAACGACTGGGAAAAGCAGCTTCCCGGGCGGATTGAAACCATGTTTCGTAGTTTGACCCATGTCGTGCCATCCCATTTGCTTGACCCGAAGCTTTTTAATTTTACTGATTTGGCTGTGACGGGCGAACCTCATGCGGAAGGCGATCGAGCCTTTGACCCGGATGAGTTTCCGTTAGCGCCACCATCCGGCATGGCATCCAACATCGTCATGACGATAAAGGACGAAAGATGATTGCCAAGCAACTACCTGCGCGTCATGGTTTATTGTGGGTGTTGGCTGCCTGGCAACTATTGCGGCGTTATCCGCGTCAGCTGACCAGCATGACTCTGGCGTATTTTTCTTTGTTGCTGGTGATGAATCTGATTCCGTACATCGGCCCGGTTTTATTGTCACTGGTTTTACCCTCGTTGAATGCCATGGTCGGTAATGCCTGCCGTGCATTGGACAATAATCAAGCTGTCACACAAGCGCGCTTAGCCGGGAGTCTTGCTGAGCAACGCGTGCCGTTGTTTCGTTTGGGCTGGTTATATTTAACCAGCTCATTGTTGGTACTGATCATCAGTTCACTTTTGCTGCCGAACCTGTCTCCTGAAAAAGTTGATAATGCTACGCGTGTTGCAGAAGTGTTGCCGCAGTATGGCGTATTGTTGCTTTTGGTCAGCCCGTTGATGATGGCTTTTTGGTTTGCGCCTTTGCTTACCGCATGGCATGGTTTGCCCGCCATGAAGTCGATTTTTTTCAGCTTTGTGGCAAGCTGGCGTAACTGGCGCGCTTTTACGGTTTATGCGCTGGTCGTTACACTGGTGAGTTTCATTGCGATGATTATTCCTACGATCATTGGCAGCTTACTGCTGCCATCCAGCGTGGGTGCGTTTGCTGTGGTGGTTTTAGTGATGATGATCTTGCTGCTGTTGATCGGCCCGGTGGTGGTGACAAGCATGTACATTTCATATCGAGATGTGTTTGAAGCACCTTTGGCACAGGACACCAGCAGCAGCGGCGAAAACTACAATTCAGAACATGGACGAACGAGTTAACGCCGCGTCGATTGACGATAAGGCAGGCGTTATGACACAACATGAGCTTGCCATCATGGGCAGCTCAAGTGCGATAGGCATTTTAGGGGGCACGTTCGACCCGATTCACATTGCGCATTTGCGTTTGGCGATTGAAGCACGTGAAGCTTTATCGCTTGCTCAAGTTTTGTTTGTGCCGGCAGGACAACCCCCATTGCGCAAGCCGCCACAGGCAAGCGCTGCGCAACGCTTAGCCATGGTGACGAAGGCGCTATCGGCTATGCCGGAGTTCACGGACATCTTTTTGGTGGATGAAGCCGAGGTTGTGACGCACATGGCTAGTTACACTGTAAAAACCCTGGAGCGCTTGCGCGCGCAGTATGGCGTCAGACGTCCTTTAGTATTGCTCATGGGGGCAGATGCGTTTGCTAAATTGCCGTTATGGCACCGGTGGCAAGATTTGTTTGGCTTGGCGCATATTGGTGTGGCAGCCCGGCCTGCAGCAGATACAAACGTTTTATCGGACAATAATTTGTACACGCAAGTGGCGGCATGGCAAACAAATCAAACAAATGTCGGCGCTGGTGAGACGGCGACGCAATGGTCAATGGATTCAATTATTCAACGAATTGGTCTGCCAGCGGATATTTCACATGCGCCGGCCGGCCGCATCGTACCATTTAGCATCACCCCGCTGGCCGTCTCTTCTACCCTGATTCGCCAGCGTTTGGCGGCCAAGCATAACGTGCGCCATTTGGTGTCTGACCACGTTCTCGACTATATTGCAACTCATTCTATTTACTGAATAATCCATGGACATTAAGAAACTGCAAAAAATCATTGTTGATGCACTTGAGGATATGAAAGCCAAAGATATTGAAGTGCTCAATACCAGCAAGCTCACCCCCATGTTTGACCGCATGATTATCGCTAGTGGCGACTCCAGTCGTCACGTCAAGTCATTGGCCGGCACTGTGCATGACAAGGTTAAAGAAGCGGGTGGCGATATTATCGGCATCGAAGGCGAAGACGCCGGCGAGTGGGTTTTAGTGGATGCAGCAGATATTGTCGTGCATGTCATGCAGCCTGTCATCCGCGCACATTACAATCTTGAAGAACTGTGGCAGACAGTGCCTAAGCGCACTAAAAAAGCCGCAGACGAATAAGTAATGAGTGCCGCCCGACGTGAGTAACGTGATGCGATGAGAATCATTGTGGCAGCAGTTGCTACGCGCCCCCCTGCTTGGGTTGTTGCGGGTTGGGACGATTACGCCAAGCGTATGCCGCGAGAATTATCGCTAGAACTCCTGGAAATCAAACCCGAACCGCGCACGACAGGTAAAACGCCAGCGGTCATGATGGCAGCCGAGGCGATGCGATTACAAACCGCCTTGCCGGCGAGCAGTTATCGTGTGGTGTTAGATGAGCACGGCGAGGCCATCACCACAAAACAGCTGAGCGAGCGCTTAACGCGCTGGATGACAGGCGGCCGCGATGTGGCGTTTGTCATTGGTGGTCCGGATGGTTTGGCACCCAGCATTAAAAGCTCAGCGGACGAAACGCTGCGCTTATCAAGCCTGACTTTACCGCATGCCATGGTGAGGGTTATTCTGGCCGAAGCCCTATACCGCGCGGTCAGTGTGATCAAAGGCCATCCTTATCATCGTGAGTAAAGTCTATGTTGGATAATCGAATTTTTCTTGCCTCGCGCAGCGCTCGCCGTCGCGAACTCTTGAATCAAATAGGCATCCGATTTGAATTGATGCTACTGCGAACGGCCAGCAGACAAGATGGCGAAGTGGATGAAAGCTGGCTGAGTGGTGAAACGCCTGAAGCCTATGTGCAAAGAGTGGCGCGCGATAAGGCGTTATTTGGCGCCAATCTTTTGCTCAAGCGACGCATGCCCAAGCGCTTGCTACTCGCGGCAGATACCACCTTGGATCTGGATGGAGAAGTGATCGGTAAGCCTAAAGATGCGAATGATGCCAAGGCAATCTTGAAGCGTTTGTCAGGGCGCACGCATAAAGTGTTAACGTCCGTGGCGCTGGCCATGCCGCATGATATTGAATCGCCAGTGAAATCCTGCTTATCGGTCAGTGATGTGAGCTTTCGTGTGTTGAATGCGGATGAAATTGACCATTATGTGGCCACCGGGGAGCCCATGGATAAAGCGGGTGCCTATGCTATTCAAGGTCGGGCGGCGAGTTTTGTTGCATCTATAAACGGCAGTTACACCGGCATTGTGGGTTTGCCCTTGTGTGAAACGGTTACCATGCTGCGCGAACTGGGTTACGCCGTGTAACTTTTATCAAGTGTTATGGTTATTTAAGTTGAAAGGTTGCATGTGGCCGAACAGTTTCTGATTAACTTCACCCCGCAAGAAACTCGCGTCGCCTCTCTGCATCAAGGTGTCGTGCAAGAGATACATATCGAGCGCAACGATAGCTGTGGTGTGGTCGGCAATATCTATCTGGGCCGCGTAATCCGCGTGTTGCCCGGAATGCAGTCCGCATTTATCGACATTGGCCTGGAACGCTCCGCCTTTTTACATGCGGCAGATATTTGGGAAGAGCGTACAGCGCACAGTGAAGAGCCACGGCCGATTGAACAAGTGCTTACCGCCGGGCAATCCTTGCGCGTGCAAGTGCAAAAAGACCNNGACCACGCAAATTTCGATTGCCGGCCGACTGCTGGTGTATTTGCCGCAAGACGATCACGTCGGTATTTCGCAACGCATTCTTGACGAAGAAGCACGCGAAAAATTGCGTAGCCGGATTCAAGCCCTGCTTTCGCCAGAAGACCATGGCGGCTTTATTTTGCGTACGGTGGGTTGCGAGGCCACAGATGAAGAACTGGCCGCTGACATCGCCTATTTGCGGCGGATTTGGCAAGAGATAAAACAACGCAGCGTCGGCATGTTCCCGCCTGTGTTGCTGCATCACGACCTTACTCTGGCGCAACGCGTGCTGCGTGACCTGGTGACAGAAGACACCACCAGTGTGCTGATTGACTCGCGTGAAAATTTTCAGAAATTGAAAGTCTTTGCGCAGGAATATGTACCACAAGTGAATGATCGTCTGACGCATTACACTGGTGATCGCCCGCTGTTTGAGCTGCATGGCATTGAAGAGGAAATTCAAAAAGCCTTGGCACGGCGCGTTGACTTGAAATCCGGTGGCTATCTGATTTTTGATCAAACCGAAGCCATGACCACGATAGACGTGAACACCGGCGGCTTTGTGGGCGCCAGGAACTTCAACGACACGATTTTCAAAACCAATCTGGAAGCCGCCTTAACTGTTGCGCATCAGCTCAGGCTGCGCAATTTAGGCGGCATCATCATCGTTGACTTTATCGACATGGATGACGAGCAACATCAGGCTGCAGTACTCGAAGAATTCAAAAAAGCGCTGGCGTCTGACCGCACGCGTGTCACCGTATCTGAATTTACACAACTGGGCTTGATCGAGATGACCAGAAAGCGCACACGGGAGAGTCTTGCCCATGTACTGTGCGAGCCATGCCCGACCTGCAGCGGGCGTGGCGAGATCAAGACCGCACAAACCGTGTGTTATGAAATTCTGCGTGAGCTATTGCGCGAAGCCCGCCAGTTTGCCGCCCGAGAACTGCGCGTGATCGCCTCGCCCAGCGTGATTGACATGTTTTTAGAAGAGGAAGCCCAAGGGCTCACGATGCTGTCTGACTTCATCGGCCGTCCGGTGTCATTGCATCCGGAAAGCGGTTACATGCAAGAGCAGTTCGACATTGTGTTGATGTAAGGCTAAAATGCACAGCCTGGTTTCTAACCACATGCTAGGCTTTTGCGGGCGTCGTATAACGGCATTACTCCAGCTTCCCAAGCGTGCGACACGAGTCGCAAGGTTTACGGGTTCCCTGTCAGGCGCTTCATCCTGACTCAACAACCCGCTTAATCCACCTTCGAGGTGGGTACCCTTGTAGGCGAAAGCTGTACAAGTAATTGTTCTGCTATTTTCGGACGGTAACAACGTCGAGTAGTAGGAAAATAGGCCGAACCGAGGTTTCAGCACCTCGTAGCCTAAGAGCAGTGCGCCACTGGTAACGGTGGGGTACTAAGCGCTCTGACAATGTAGCCACCTTAAGGGGTACGTCATACCCCGCGAGGGGTTTGGCGTGATTTCGGAAGTTGCATCCGGATGAGGCGCTAGGCTGGGTTGGATGGTCAACGCAAGTGAACCGCTGATAAACGTCGTGAAGCATGAATGAGCCAAAGCAACTTGTTATATCGGGCTCTGCCAAAAGGCATGTGATTGGTTGTCTCCCTGCTTGGTGGGGGCACGCTGACATAAGCATCACCGGCGAAATGGCGGGACCTTCCCAACTCCGTTACTTGTACGGAACGTGGTAAGCCTGAATAGGCGTTCTTTAACAATTAGGCAATCCATAACACCCCGGCCAGTCGTGAGATTGGTTGGGAACGTTATCGCATACGTGTTTGAGAACAAGGCGTCCCGCAAGGGTCGCTTCACCTGTGCAGGTAGGGGATGATGGAAAAAGCGAATGCCTTTCTGTAATGGAGGGGATAGGGGATGAAACGATTGCCCTGACGTGAAAGCGTGCTGACTTCCATCTGGTGACTCTTCGTAAGAAGGGTCTGTGTAATCGCGAACCCGAGGGGGTTGATGCTACAATCCCCGCCCGGGGAAGGTTGCGTCCTCCTCCAAAGGTTCAGAGCGGGTGTAGCTCAATGGCAGAGCTGAAGCTTCCCAAGCTTAAGACGAGGGTTCGATTCCCTTCACCCGCTCCATACAACCGGAGGTTGATGTGGACGCAACGCAGTTCAATTGCGATGTCGCCTCTACGGCTTGGCAGTCTTGGCACGAGATTCAGTGGGTCAAGGCTTATCAAGTTGTCGCGAGGTTACAGACACGTATTGCGAAGGCAGCAAAAGCAGGGGAGTGGCGGAAGGTTCGCACCTTGCAGAGACTCCTGACTAAATCCAGCGGCGCGAAAGCGCTGGCAGTTCGGCGAGTCACGGAGAATCAAGGCCGGAAAACCCCAGGCGTGGATAAACAAACCTGGGATACACCGGAGGCGAAGTGGAAAGCGGTCGTTGATCTTGGAAACAAGAAATACAAGCCGCTACCGCTACGTCGCATCTATATTCCGAAAGCAAACGGTGACAAACGCCCTCTGGGTATACCCACCATGCGCGATCGGGCGATGCAAGCGCTGCATTTACTGGCGCTGGAGCCTGTCGCTGAAACAACTGGCGATCATCATTCCTACGGATTCCGACGCGAGCGCTCGACGGCAGATGCCATCGAACAAGTGCGAAACGTGCTGGGCCGGAAAGCCTCCCCGAAATGGGTGCTGGAAGGAGACATCAAAGGGTGTTTTGACAACATCAGTCACGACTGGCTGGTTGCCAATGTCTGCATGGACAAGGGCATCCTTCGGAAGTGGCTGAAAGCAGGTTTCATCGAAACGGGAAGGCTTTTCCCAACGCGAGCAGGAACGCCACAGGGAGGCATCATCTCCCCGGTCTTGGCAAACTTGGCGCTGGACGGCTTGCAACACGAACTGACCACACTGTTCAGAACGGTGCGGGAGGAACGTGCGGCAAAGGTCAATCTGGTGCGTTACGCGGACGACTTCATCATTACGGGTAGCTCGAAAGAGTATCTGGAAGAGAAGGTCAAACCCTTGGTGGAGAAATTCCTAGCCACTCGGGGCCTCATCCTCTCGGAGAAGAAAACCAAAATCACGCATGTGACGGAGGGATTCGACTTCTTGGGATGGAATGTCAGACAAATGAAACGAATGCTGATCACTCAGCCGTCGAAGAAAAACGTCAAAGCATTCCTCGAGAAAATCCGTGGCCTATTGCGGGAAAGAAAGTCTGCCAGACAGATTGAGGTGATTGAAAAGCTGACTCCTATAATCAGGGGGTGGGCCAACTATCATCGAAGTCAGATGGCATCCCAGACGTTTGCAAGATGCGATCATCAAATCTGGTTGGCACTATGGCGCTGGGCGAAACGCCGACACCCTAACAAGGGTAAAAGGTGGATCAAAAAGCGTTACTTCAAGTGCATCAAGGGGCGTGACTGGCGATTTGCGGATCAGGACAAGCTGCTACCGGTCTTGGCTGGGTACCTGAAAAGGCCCCATGTCAAGATCATGGGGGAAGCGAATCCATACGATCCAACGTACGACAGCTACTTTTCCAAACGGCTGGCAAAGCGAATGGACAAGACGCTCGAAGGACGACGCAAGCTTCGCTGGCTATGGTGGTGGCAGGAAGGTGAATGCCCCATCTGCAATCAAAAGATCACGAGAGAAACTGGGTGGCATCTTCACCACATAATCAAACGATCTCAGCGAGGTTCGGACAAGCTGACCAATCTGGTTTTGCTACATCCGAATTGCCACATGCAACACCACGTCTTGGAAAAAACCGGAGTTGTTGCCGGTACCTCGATGTTCAAATAGGGGTGCTTATGGGTTGCTTGAGCCGTATGCAGGGAAACTTGCACGTACGGTTCTTAGGGGAGGGGGTGGCCGTGAGGCCATCTCCTTACCCGCCTGATAACGAGGGTTCGACTCCCTTCGCCCGCTCCAAGACTGTTTGCCGATATTCCCTGTCTGACCAAGCCGAATGAGTAGCGCTCCCGTTTCTGTGAAATCAGGTTACCTACCCGGTATTGATGGGCTGCGTGCTCTACCCGTCTTTTCTGACGATGATCAAGA
>DIUK01000136.1 GCA_002422995.1 Rhodocyclaceae bacterium UBA6160 | reverse complement strand
ACTGAAGCAGCGTTTTGGAATTGAGGCTTTCGTCGAGTGCTTTGGGCAGACTGAAATCTGCCTGCCTATCCTGACGCCGTATGGCATGACGCGGCCTCCTGGTGCAGCTGGCCTCGCGGTATCCGACTGGTTTGAAATCCGCCTGGCTGATCCTGAAACTGATGAAGAAGTAGCGCCAGGAGAGGTAGGAGAACTACAAATCCGCCCCAAAGAGCCTTGGATCATCAATTCGGGTTACTTTGGCATGCCTGAAGCAACCGCTGCAGCGCGGCAAAACCTGTGGTTCCATACAGGGGATGGAATGCGTGAGGATGAGAAAGGTTGGTTTTATTTCCTTGATCGGCTAAAGGATTGCCTGCGTCGCAGAGGGGAAAACATATCTTCGTATGATGTTGAACGCCCCATCCTGGCACACGAAGCGGTGCAGGACTGTGCAGCTGTCGGCCTGCCAGCCGATGAGGAAGCAGGCGAGGACGAGGTCGGGGTATTTGTAATCCTTAAGGAAGGCAAAAAGCTCACCGCCAAGGATATCGACGCTTGGGTAGCGGGGCGTCTACCGGAATTTCTACGCCCACGCTATATCCAGTTCGTTGACAGCTTTCCGATGACACCATCCGGGAAAATACAAAAAGCCAAGCTACGTGCCTTGGGAACCAAAGATGCATGGGATCGCCACCACAATATTGCCTTGTAACTAATTGATGCTGTCTTACTCAGAAATCGGTAAGTTGTGCGACATAGTGCCAGTAGTCATACGGGTTTTCGGCATGTTTTGTCGCTTAAGTTGGCGACTCATGAGTAATGTTGTACTGAACGACGACCAGATGTGGGTTCGCATGAAAAATGTCGAGGTCAATCTTGCCATCGTCCATCGGCTCATCCTCAAACTCCTGCCGTGAGTCACTCCTCAGAATTACTAGGGTCTGTTCTCAATCATTCGATCCACGCTATGCAATATGGAAGCAAGTCCGAATAATTCGTTCACGGTCAATGACATAGCGAGGGGCTGTTCACAGCGGTTGAAATATGGTCATATCCTGATTTTTGGGCGGAGTCAGGATGGATCGAAAGATGTTGCGCGATGACCAGTGGGAACGCATTGAACTCCTTCTGCCAGGCAAGGCCAGCGATCCGGGCTGTACGGCCAAGGACAATCGGCGGTTCGCCGAAGCCGTCCTGTGGGTCATGCGTACCGGCAGTCCTTGGCGTGACCTGCCAAGCGAGCTTGGGCACTGGCATCGAACGTATGTACGTTTCTCCCGCTGGCGCGAGAAGGGCATCTGGGAACGTGTGGCGACGGCAATGCGCGGTGACGCCGACATGGAGCATCTGTTCATCGACTCGACGATTGTTCGTGCCCACCAGCATTCCGCCGGCGCCAAAAAAAAGCCGGACATCAGGAAATTGGCCGCTCGCGTGGGGGACTGACCACCAAACTGCACGTGGCGGTCGATGCGCTGGGCAATCCCTTGCGCGTTATCCTCTCGGCTGGACAGATCGCCGATATCGAACAGGCCGCGGCGCTGATCAAGGATCAGCCTGCCGGTTTCATCGTCGCCGACAAGGGGTACGACTCGGATGCCTTCGTTACCGCAATCACTGCGCAAGGCAGTCAGGCTGTCATCCCGCCACGATCCAACCGGCTCAATCCGCGTTCGTTCGACCGCTATCTCTACAAAGATCGCAATCTGGTCGAACGCTTCTTTGCTCGTCTCAAGCATTTCAGACGTATCGCCACGCGCTACGACAAACTCGCCACGTCCTTCCTGTCGTTCGTTCATCTCGCGTGTGCTTTCATCTGGTTGGCTTGATTGAGAACAGACCCTAGGCGCGCTCTATAATTAACTGCAACACCTTGGAGAGGTTAAGGTGTTGGGATGGAAAAATCAGAAAAGCGGTACAAGCAGTTGAGTGCAGAAGGCTGAGAGTTGACATGGAAATGCGCACTATGTAATCTAAGAATATGCAAGAGGCTGGGAGCTCGTGCAGGTTGTTTCAGTAGGCCGAAATAAAATTATAAAAGGAGGAGGTGTATGAAAGAATTTAAGGAAAGTATCAAAGTGCATGTGGAGACAGTGGCGCCAGAAAAAAAAGTTAAGGTAAAGAGGAGAATAAACCCGATGAGATTTATTTGTGTAGGAGCTGCAGGGGTATTGCTTGTCGGCCTTGGGCTGGAAATGAGTGTGGCATATGCTGAAGAGGTGTCGATGGGTTATATCATTAATAGGGCAAACTTGAGCAAAGCGAATCAACAGACCTTTGATGGGCATAATCTAGGGGCTATGATTACGCCGGTTCAGCGAAAGATGATTACTGAACTTAATCTGACCATTAAGCTGGCACCAACCAAACCCATGGCAGTTCCACCAAGCTATCTTGCCATGACTGAAAAATACAGTAAAAACGTCAAGTATGACAAAGCAACGCGCAGAATCTCTGGTTATGTCGCGGGGCTGCCCTTCCCTGATCTATCGGAAGCGGATCCCGATTTGGCAAACAAGATAATCTGGAACCAGTTTTATGGTAATGCGCTGAATACCGATACGTATCTGGTAACTACCGAAATAATGACGATTGACGCAGTCAAAGGTATGGAACGTTCCGTTATTCTGACTAATCCCATGCTCAAGTTGAAACACAGATATTCGGTGGAGCCTGTTGCCCCAAAGGTTGTCGGTGATGGTGAAATTTATCGGAAAGTGTTGATGTTCAACCTAGCACCACAAGATGTTGCAGGCACCGGGGCGTATATTCAACGTTATGATGATGGACGTGTAGATGATTCCTGGGCGTACATCAAGTCAGTTCGGCGTGTCCGGCGCATGTCCGGAGGTACGTGGATGGATCCTGTCCCCGGACTTGCAATTGTGAACGATGATACTTCTTGTTATGACTCCTTCCCAACGTGGTATCCAACTCCCCCTAAAGTTGTAGCAAAGCAATGGGTGCTCGCGATTGGGCACGGCGTGCCGCCAGGAGGGGCAGGTTATAAGATGGAAAACTATATTGATCTGAAAAACCCGCCTTACTGGAATCTGATTAATCAGCCATGGGAACCGAGAGAGGTCTTTGTGGTTGACACATTTCCTCCTGAAGCGCACCCGTATAGCCGTAGACGCATCTATTACGATATTCAGGCTAAAGTGATTTTGTACTGCGAGATGTATAACAAAAAAGGTGAACTCTGGAAGATGTTTGCATTACCCTTCGCGGAGCATCTGATGGCCGATGGACAGCCAGGATCAGGAGGACTTGCTATCTGGGTTGTGGACTTTCAATTTATGCGTGCCAATTACGGACCGATTACGTATGGTCGGTTGAACGATCCCAAAGTGGAGCCAGGCGATTTGTCTTCTGACTCACTTTCCCACCCAGAAAGATTTACTGCTGAAGAATTGACGAAAAGATTTGGTCCATCAACCTTCAAGCATTGATTGAAAAGAAGGTGAAAAAATATCTCTACCTTGCCGTAAGATCCTAAATGGGCTTTTACGGCGAGTACGAATTTATATAACGATAACTTTAATGGGGGAGATGTATGAAAGAATTTAAAGGGAATGTCAAATTACATATTGGGGCACTGGCATTTATGCTCGCTACTTCGATGCAGCAGAATGCCTTTGCTTTGGCGCCTCTGAAAATAGGTGATGTTGACGTAGGTACGCTCACTGGGTATGCGTCAATCTGGGCAACTTGGAATCTTCAAAACCATCCAGAATCTGATGGTTTTGGTAATACGCTCAGAGGGAAGGGCGAACTATCAATGTTGCGTGAAACATTGCAATTACAGTATGTAAATGCAAATTTGCCGTCTTTTCTGCCAGCACAAAGCTCAGTAACGCTGATTGGCCGTCTGTTTAAGGAGTCAAGGACTACCTATCTGAAACGACTTGATGCCGTGCCAACCCAAACTGGCAACTTGATGGATAATTACAATAGCAACTCGGAAGCCATCCGCGAAGCTTTTATCGACATCCCTTTTTCGAAAAGAGTTAACCTTCGTTTTGGCAAGCAACAGGTTGTCTGGGGGGAGACTGACATTTATCAGGCAATGGACATCGTTAATGCCCGAGATCTCTCTTGGAATTTCGCTGGCATGGTGCCTGAAGACGAGGATCTGCGCAAACCGCTTATCATGGCCAACATGACTGTGGCGGTTCCAGAATGGGATGGTTCCTTTCAACTGCTCTACCGTCCGGGCTGGGATCGCGAAACCCAGGTGGGAGCTACGCTTGACGTCTATGGTGGCCGATATGCGGGGCAACCCACCAAGGGTGTAAATTCGGCGGGGGCGGGGCTTGTCTACAACTACCATCATTCGCACGGCGATACGGATGATGCTTCGTATGGCTTCCGCTGGACGGGACAAGCGGGCGACACAAACGCGAGTTATTCGCTGGCCTACTATCATTCCGTCTCCCCTTATCCGGTTGTAAACGTTGGTGCACCTGGCCTGATTACGCCGTACAAGGGGTCAATTGGCGTTCCGGGAGGTGCAGGCGCGGAGTTTATTCTGCCGGAATTTGACCTTGTCGGCGTCATCCCAAACTTTTGGGTCTTCGAGCAGCCCGGTGATTTCTTCCAGGCGCGATGCCTTGGCATCGTAGTCAAAGATA
>DIUK01000140.1 GCA_002422995.1 Rhodocyclaceae bacterium UBA6160 | reverse complement strand
GGCAGGTAATAAAACGGCCCGGCGCCCCGTGCGATTTGTTCCTTGGCATTATGAAAAAACACCAGTGCAAAATCGAAAATTCCGCCGGAGACGCGTTGCCCATCGATTAGCACATGTTTCTCATCCAAATGCCAGCCGCGTGGCCGAATCTGCAAAGTGGCAATCGTGTCATTCAACGTATAGTTTTTGCCGACTTCGTTGGTATGTGTGAGCTCACGGCGAATGGCTTTATACAGGTTGATTTGCCCTTGAATTTGATTTTCCCATTGCGGGCTGTTGGAATCCTCAAAGTCAGCCATGTAGCTGTCAGCGCCTGAATTAAAGGCGTTGATGATCATTTTTGCTTCCACCGGACCGGTAATTTCGGTGCGTCGGCGCGCTAGGGCTTGCGGGAGTGGAGCTATCTTCCAGTCACCTTCACGAATACTGCGCGTTTCAGGCAGGAAGTCAGGCATTTCGCCCGCGTCAATGCGTTGCTGGCGCTGCACGCGTGCGGCCAATAGCTGCTGGCGGCGAGACTCAAACGTGCGGTGGAGTTTAGCAACGAAGGCCAGCGCATCCGGGGTCAGGATTTTTGCAAACACGTCTGTAACAGGCGCAGTAATTTGGATACCTGGCGGAAAAATGATTGTTGAGTTCATGGGAATCCTTGATAGCAAAGGTTATACGTTAAGTTTTTAGCCTGAATCGTGCGTTTCGTCGTCAGGTAAATTGTTGCAAGGACACTGATGACACTAGATCATGAAACTCGGTTGTGTCCTTGCCAATTCGGTTAATGAAATTGATCTTCTTCAGTTGAGCCGGTGAGTGCGGTTACCGAAGAGGTGCCGCCTTGGATAACGGTGGTGACATCATCAAAATAGCCTGTACCCACTTCCTGCTGGTGTGACACAAAGCTGTAACCCCGATCACGGGCTGCAAATTCAGGTTCTTGCACTTTTTCCACATAAGCCGTCATGCCACGTGCAACGTAATCCTGGGCTAGGTCGAACATGTTGTACCACATGGAATGAATGCCAGCGAGGGTGATGAATTGATATTTATAACCCATCGCGCCTAATTCACGCTGAAACTTCGCAATCGTTGAATCGTCGAGATTTTTTTTTCCAGTTAAAGGAGGGAGAGCAGTTGTAAGCGAGCATTTTCCCTGGGTGTTTTGCGTGCACGGCATCTGCAAATTGGCGAGCAAAGTTCAGGTCAGGCGTGCCTGTTTCGCACCACACCAAATCGGCATAAGGTGCGTAAGCAATCGCGCGTGATATGGCTTGATCAATGCCTTTGCGGGTTTTGTAAAAGCCTTCGCTGGTGCGCTCACCGGTACAAAAGGCGATGTCATTTTCATCGTAATTGGATGTCAAAAGATCCGCAGCTTCAGCATCTGTTCGTGCGATGACCAGGGTTGGCACGCCACAGACGTCAGCGGCCATGCGTGCAGCAATCAGTTTTTGCACGGCTTCGTTGGTGGGTACGAGTACTTTGCCACCCATGTGCCCGCATTTTTTGACGGAGGCGAGCTGATCTTCCCAATGCACACCGCCGGCACCGGCAACAATCATGGCTTTCATGAGCTCAAAAGCATTCAACACACCACCAAAACCAGCTTCTGCGTCAGCAACAATCGGTGCGAAGTAATCAATATGGCCTTGATCGCCTGCTTCTATGCCTTTTGCGTACTGAATTTCATCTGCACGGCGAAAGGAATTGTTAATCCTTTCAACCACTTTGGGAACAGAGTCCACAGGATAAAGTGACTGGTCAGGGTACATGGCAGCATAGCTGTTGTTATCCGCCGCCACTTGCCAGCCGGAGAGATAAATCGCTTTAACGCCAGCTTTGACTTGCTGCATCGCTTGCCCGCCCGTTAAGGCACCCGGGCAATTGACGTAGGAAGAAGATCCCATAGTTTTTCTGCCCCACGACAAGGTGTATTCGATAGGGAAGGAGCCCCTCAAGCGCACAACATCTTCAGCTGAATAGCCTCGCTTGATACCGTTCCAGCGGGGATTGGTTGCCCGGTCTTTGGTAGTAATTCTGCTGCTATTTTGCGATCAGTCATGATGATTTCTTTCGACAGGTGGCGGGTGAAAATATATCTGCGCCCATTTCCTATCAGAATTAATCATATGCCGAATGTCTTATATAAGGCTTAAGGTGTTTTAGCGCCTTCCGAGTAAAGCTCGTCATGCTAAAAGGCGTGCGGGGGAAGACGGCAAATGCAAGGACGATAGATCTGCTGATTCCTTGAGGGGTATTCAATGCCTTGATTGTTTAATAGCTTTACAGTTCAGGCCATGGCATGAAAAGACAAAAAAGTCGGCGTTGGTAAGACGCCGACTTTTTGAATTAACTCAAGTCAATAAATCAATTAACGGCAGACGAAGGTATTGGTGGATGTGAAGAAGCATCTAGGAAGGTGAGTTTGACCTTTTCAGTTTCATCCATATCGATGACAACACGGCCACCATGCACAAGCCGCCCAAAGAGTAATTCGTCAGCCAGCGCGGAACGAATGGTGTCTTGAATCAAGCGTGCCATCGGTCGCGCGCCCATCAGTGGATCAAAGCCTTTTTCCCCAAGCCATGCACGTAGCGCATCGGTGAAAATAACTTCGACTTTTTTCTCGTGGAGCTGACCTTCCAGTTGCATGAGAAATTTATCGACGACACGCAGAATAATATTGGCATCCAGCGCGCGGAAGGACACGATGGCATCGAGGCGGTTGCGGAACTCTGGCGTAAATAGGCGCTTGATATCGACCATTTCATCACCTTGCGCTTTATTGCTGGTAAAGCCGATGCTGGTTTTTTGCAGGGATTCAGCGCCTGCATTAGTGGTCATAACAATGATGACATTGCGAAAATCTGCCTTGCGTCCGTTATTGTCGGTCAATGAGCCATGATCCATAACCTGCAACAAAATATTAAAAATTTCAGGATGGGCTTTTTCGATCTCATCCAGCAAAAGTACTGCATGAGGTTTTTTAGTAATGGCCTCAGTCAGGAGCCCACCTTGATCAAATCCGACATAACCTGGTGGTGCGCCAATGAGTCGACTAACGGCATGGCGCTCCATGTATTCAGACATGTCAAAACGAATCAGGTCAATCCCTAAGCAATAGGCAAGTTGTCGAGCTACCTCGGTTTTGCCGACGCCAGTCGGGCCTGAAAATAGAAAACTGCCAATCGGTTTTTGCGGATCACCGAGGCCTGAGCGAGACATTTTGATGGCTTTAACTAATGCTTCAATGGCTGGGTTTTGACCATAGACCATGTTCATCAAGTCACGATCGAGATTTTTCAGTGCGGAGCGGTCGTCAGAAGAGACATGTTTGGGGGGGATGCGAGCTATTTTGGCAACAATCTCTTCAATTTCAGTTTTCCCAATAAGCTTTTTCTGCTTCGATTTAGGCAATATTCGTTGTGCAGCGCCTGCTTCGTCGATGACATCAATTGCTTTGTCTGGCAAATGTCTGTCATTAATATATTTGGCTGAGAGCTCAGCCGCGCTGGAAATCGCAGCAGCAGAGTATTTAACGCTGTGGTGCTCTTCGAAACGAGACTTCAGCCCGCGTAAGATAGACACCGTTTCATCCACGGTGGGTTCATTGACATCGACTTTTTGGAAGCGACGTGAAAGTGCGTGATCTTTTTCAAAAACGCCCCGATATTCCGTATAGGTTGTTGCGCCAATACATTTGAGTGCTCCTGATGAGAGTGCTGGCTTGAGTAGGTTGGAGGCATCAAGTGTGCCGCCTGATGCAGCGCCTGCACCAATGAGCGTGTGGATTTCATCGATAAATAAAATGGAGTTGGGCGTGTCGGCCAATTGTTTCAAAACAGCCTTAAGACGTTGCTCAAAGTCACCACGATATTTGGTTCCGGCCAGTAAAGAGCCCATGTCAAGTGAATAAACAACAGCATCCGCCAGAATGTCAGGAACACGGCCTTCAGTAATTCGGCGCGCTAAACCTTCAGCGATAGCAGTTTTCCCCACGCCAGCCTCGCCGACTAATAAAGGATTATTTTTGCGGCGACGACAAAGGGTTTGAATGACGCGCTCCAGCTCTTTATCGCGGCCAATGAGAGGATCAATTTTGCCAACTAAAGCAAGTTGATTGAGGTTTTGTGCAAAGTTTTCTAATGCACCGGCCTTTTCTTGTGATTCAGCTTCGGTTTCTGCTGTTTCTTCCTTATTTTGAGAAGGCGGGACTTTAGCGATGCCATGAGAGATAAAGTTTACGACATCAAGGCGAGAGATATTTTGCCTTTGCAGGAAATAAACCGCATGAGAGTCTTTTTCACCGAAGGTGGCGACTAAAACATTTGCACCAGTGACTTCTTTTTTACCGGAAGATTGCACATGTAATATTGCACGTTGAATGACGCGTTGAAAGCCTAGTGTAGGCTGTGTATCAATTTCATCCGTGCCGTTCACCATGGGTGTGTGATCAGTTATAAACGTGGTGAGTTCTTTCCGTAACGCTTCCATGTCAACCGCACAGGCGCGCAATACTTCAGCAGCAGAAGGATTGTCGAGCAATGCCAACAGGAGGTGTTCCACTGTGATGAACTCATGGCGTTTTTGCCGTGCGTCAACAAAAGCCATGTGCAGGCTGACTTCAAGTTCTTGGGCAATCATCAGTTTTCCTCCATAACGCAGGCCAGCGGATGCTGGTGTTGTCGTGCGAATGTACTCACCATCTCAACTTTTGTTGCGGCAATATCCAAAGGATATACACCGCAAACACCTTTACCTTCTCGATGCACTTTCAGCATAACTTGCATGGCTTGTTCACGGGAAAGATTAAAAAACTTTTGTAGTACCAAAACAACAAAATCCATTGGCGTGAAATCGTCATTCAACAACATGACCTTGAACATGGGCGGCAAGCTAGCCTTGCTTTTCTCGGGGGCCAGTGTTGCGCCCCCATCTCGATCTGTCTCTTTACGCGTAACCATAGTCACATTCTAGTGTTAATTATGAAACTTTTAATTCAACAAGTAACACAGTTTATATAGTTATTAAAGCAGGTATTTCAAGGGATGCTGAGTGCTAGTTTCATTCGCCGACAGCAGAAAAGTGACAAGAAAGTGATTAAGTCATTGCACTGCAATAAAAATAGTTGTTGACGTGGGGCTACTAAGTAGGTAAAACGCAAACCGTGTTTAGCTTATGTTCTGCTTAGTGTATTTACAGATTCTTATCAATCTATTGATTTTTTATCTAATAGATTGTTTTGAGTTTTACAAATATCTTCTGCTACTTTTAAACGTAAGTGTTAAGCATGCCCCGGCCGGGGTGCGGTTTCCTCTTGTAGCCCGCAGCGGTGGCCGATTTGTTCGTTTTTGATTAAGGAATAGTTACATGGCAACTGGTACAGTTAAGTGGTTCAACGATGCCAAAGGTTTTGGCTTTATCACCCCTGATGATGGCAGCGAAGACCTTTTCGCACATTTCTCAGCCATCAATATGGCAGGATTCAAGTCACTGAAAGAAGGTGACAAAGTATCTTTCGACGTAGTGCAAGGCCCTAAGGGTAAGCAAGCTTCGAATATTCAACGCGCTTAATAGACGTTGCTTGAGATACAAGCTGCACTTGTTTTATATATAGTGCAGCGAAATATTGCTTAGACGCTAAAGTTTTCATTGTCTTTCGATATTTAAAAGCTCACCCCTGATTTACTCAGGGGTGAGCTTTTTCTTTTGTGTATGCCGGGCATGGCACGTAACTATGTCGGTGGAAGTCCGGCAGCCAGGTTTTCGCAGAGCCGAAGGCTAGGAGAACGGCAAGGGCGTTGTCGCGAGACAGGGTCTGAAGGAAGCTGAATCCAAAGCTGCGGGGCGATGAACAAAAACCGGATACGA
>DIUK01000057.1 GCA_002422995.1 Rhodocyclaceae bacterium UBA6160 | reverse complement strand
CTAATGCGGCGAGCACGTTACGCTCGATTTCTGCCGCTAGTGCAAGTGGGGGTTTTCCTGGTTCCATGATATGTTTTGCCTGAGTGAGTTCGGCCTAATTTTAACAGGGGGAAGCAGTATGTTCGGTGTATTCTCAGTCAGCCTAGGTGTGCTTATTGCCTTTACCCTGGCCATTGTGGTGATTTATTTTTATCTCAGGGATGTCACGCAAAAAAAACACGCCATCTTGCGTAACTTTCCGCTAGTCGGGCACTTGCGTTACTTTTTCGAACAGCTAGGCGAATACTTTCGCCAATATTTCTTTCTCGGTGACCGTGCCGAGCGCCCGTTTAACCGCGCTACACGTAGCTGGGTTTATCGCCTGGCCAAAAATGAAGGCGGCATCTTAGGTTTTGGTTCGACTTATGATTTGCATGAACCTGGCGCGCTTATTTTTGTGAATGCCCCTTTTGCGGTATTGGAAAGTGATCGGCTCCCCACGCCACCCCTCGCCATGGGTGAAGGCTGGTGTGAAAAACCATTTGTCACCCGATCCCTCATCAATATCAGCGGCATGAGTTTTGGTGCCATTTCCGAGCCGGCAGTCAGGGCTTTGTCGTTGGGCGCAGCAAAAGCAGGTTGCTGGATTGATACAGGTGAAGGTGGACTATCGCCTTATCACCTCGAAGGCGGTTGTGATGTAATTATGCAAATTGGCACGGCCAAATATGGTGTGAGAGATGAACAGGGCCGGCTCTCAACTGAAAAGCTGCGTGACATTGCAGCACGGGAGAATGTACGCGCGTTTGAAATCAAGCTTTCGCAGGGCGCCAAGCCAGGTAAAGGCGGGGTGTTGATGGGCGTGAAAGTGACCCCTGAAATTGCCCGCATCCGCGGAATCCCCGTTGGAGAAGATTCGCTCTCGCCAAATCGACACCCGGATATTGCAAATATCAACGAGTTGCTGGATATGATCATTCGTGTGCGCGACATCACCGGCAAACCCGTCGGCATTAAAACGGCATTGGGCGGTTGGGAATTCATGCACCAACTCACTGAAGCCATTGCACGACGCGGTTTGAGCGATGCGCCGGACTTTATCGCCATTGACGGCGGCGAAGGTGGCTCGGGCGCTGCACCTCAGGCCTTGGCCGATCACATGGGCTTATCGATTACCGAAGCGCTACCGCGCGCGGTGGATGCATTGCTCGAAGCCGGTATTAAAGAGCGCATCAAAGTGATTGCCGCCGGACAGCTGATTAATCCAGCGCGTGCAGCCTGGGCGCTGGCATGCGGGGCGGATTATGTGAATACGGCACGCGGCTTTATGTTTGCTTTAGGCTGTATTCAGGCCTTGCGCTGCCACACCAACACTTGCCCGACGGGTATTACAACGCATAACCCAAAGCTGCAACGTGGTTTGGTCGTAGAAGAAAAATTCGAACGCGTAGCCAATTACTGCCTCAATATGAACAAGGAAATTGACATGATTGCGCATAGCTGCGGCCTGCACCATGCGCGAGAATTTCGCCGCGAACATGTGCGTGTTGCCCGTGCTGATGGCAATACCATCGCGCTTAACCTGCTGTACCCCTACCCCACATTACGCTCGGTTTAGTTATTGGTCTGGTTAATTGAATTCGCCGACTTTTTAAACCGCTCAGACAGCGCAATCGACATGCTGCTCAAGGCAATAATAACGATGCCGATGAATGCAATGCCATCGGGCAAATGGTCATACACCAGATAACCCAGCAAGGTTGCCCAAATCAGTTGCGCATAGGTAAAGGGTGCCAGAGTAGACGCCTTGGCGTGGCGAAACGCCATGATAAATAGCCAATGCCCAATGCCGCCCAACACACCGAGTGACAAAATCTGCAGGACTTGAAACGGCGTGGGCGTGGGGCCGCCCCAATAAAACGGCACGGCAATACTCAAGCCGACGGTGCCTATCATTGCCCCGTAAAACAACATGGTCAGGGAGTTTTCGCTCGGGGACAAACGGCGCGTTTGAATCTGGTAAATCGCATACAAAAAGGCGGTTGCTACCATAAACAGCAAGCCATCCACAGGCAGATCGCTGCCCGGTCTGGCAATTAGCAAAACGCCGGAAAAACCTGCCAATACTGCCACCCAGCGTGCTGGCGTAATTTTTTCACCGAGCTGCCAGCGTGCCAATAAAACCACAATCAGTGGCGAGAGAAAAATTACGGCAGTGGCTTCTGCCAGAGGCAACAAACGAAAACCAGCAATGCCAAAACAGGAAGTGGTCAACAGCACCAATCCTCGCCGTACCTGCGCCCACGGGTTGCGGGTGGTGACTAGTTTTAACCGCATGGAAGGCGCGAGAAAAATCAGCATCAACAAAAAATGCACGGTATAGCGTGCCCAAACAATCATGGGCAAAGGAAAGGTGCGGGTCAGATATTTTGATGTGGCATCCAATGCAGTAAAGAAAAAAACGGCAATCAAAATGTAAATAATTCCTCGCAACGGCTGAGGCTCAAACTGAGTATGCGGCATTGTCAACAATCCATTCATTCAAAAGTCTGCGGGATGCAGAGATCAATTCACTAGCCGTTAAACCCACCGGCCCGTGTCCTCCATTCACCAGGGCATCAGCCGCTGCACCATGTAAATACACACCGCACATCAAGGCCGCCGCGGCAGGCCAGCCTTGCGCCAGCAACGCACCGATCAGGCCGGAGAGCACATCACCCGTGCCGCCTGAGGCCAGCCCGGGGTTGCCTGTGGGATTGATATACCAGCGACCATCGGGATGCGCGATTACCGTACCGCAGCCTTTTAATGCCACGTGGGCGTTAAAGCGTCGCGCGATTTCCCGCGCAGAAGCCACGCGATCTGCCTGAATTGCCTCGATGGTTATGGCCAGCAGCCGTGCCGCTTCTGCGGGATGCGGCGTCATCACGGTGGGTGCGGTGCGACGTGCAATGCTAGCGGCCAACACCGGGTGCAATGCAAGTAAGTTCAAGGCGTCTGCATCTAACAATAATGAAAAGTCGGCGCTGACGACACGGCGAGAATGCAAAAACCCCATCACTTGGCGTACGCTATCGAGCGCCATGTCCGACGTCCCCAAACCCGGGCCGATAACGACCGCTGTTGCTTGCGCTATCGCATCCCCAACTGTGCGCAGCATCAGTTCTGGCTGCATCACATCGACTGGCAGAGGCTCTTGCAAGCCAACAAACACACGCCCTGCACCCAGATGCAAAGCCGCGCGGCCAGCAAGTAAAGCCGCGCCGACCATGCCCGACGCACCACCAATCACCCCCAAAGAACCAAAGCGCCCCTTATGCGTATTGCGCTGGCGAGGTTTAAGGCAAGACTGAAAACCTTTCCTTGCCAATAATTGGCCCGCAGGATGCAAGGCATTCACCGCCTCCGTCAAACCCAGATCAGCAATACGAATTTGCCCGCAATGATCCGGCCCGTCCAAGGTATACAAACCCGGCTTGGCAGCGATAAAACTGATCGTATGCGTAGCCCGCACGGCGCAGCCCGGGGCTGTCCCTGCCCCAATCACACGCCCAGTATCTGCATCCAGACCGCTAGGAATATCCAGCGCCAACACGGGGCCGGCGAATTGATTGATGCGTTCAACAATCGCCGCATACTCACCCGCCAGTGAGCGCTTCAAGCCAATACCAAAGAGGCCATCAACGACAAGACTGTAATTCAGGGCTTCTGGTACAGATCGAAGATACGCTTTTGATATGTAATCATCAGAACAGGTATTTCCAGAAAAGTCGGCGCTGGCAAGACGGCGCGCAAGCAAGGTTTTACGCCAAGCAGCCAGCGCAACTTGCGCATCTGCTGGCAACTTCAACTCATCGCCCAAAAATACAACAACGACAGGCACCTTATGTTCATAAAGCACTTGCGCCAGTACAAAAGCATCCCCACCGTTATTGCCCGGCCCGGCAATGACCAGCACCGGCGCGGTTTGACCTGCCAAAATGCGCATTGCCTCTGCCGCAGCCGCCTGCCCTGCCAGGCGCATCAATGGCGGCAAATCATCGGCATGAGCCGCTTCTAAATCGCGTAATTGCGATGAAAATAACAGGGAGGAATTCATTCGCCTATTCTAGTCGGCCAATGCGCCCCGAATTGTGCTGTCAGCACGCGATCAATCAAGCCAATAAGCCAATGTCTGGACGCTCGCCAGTCATTCAGCGATAATTCGCCTGTTTGATTTATCGGCAGTTTTAACAACTCAACCGCACTCCGTCCTGGCGTGCAGGAGACCCCCTGAATGACAGCCCGCATCATTGACGGCAATGCGCTCTCAACTGCGCTGCGCACCGATTTAGCCACTCGCACAGCCACACTCAAAGCACAAGGCATCATCCCAGCGCTGGCCGTTATTTTGGTCGGTGATGACCCTGCCTCGGCCGTGTATGTACGCAACAAAATTGCCGCTTGCGAGAAAACCGGCATTCGCTCCTTGCACTTTAATTTCGCAGCAGACGTAGCACCTGCTGAAGTCTTTGCCAAAATCGCCGCACTCAATGCCGATGCCACTGTGCATGGCATTTTGGTGCAGTTGCCCTTGCCCAAGCATATCGATGCCGATGC
>DIUK01000107.1 GCA_002422995.1 Rhodocyclaceae bacterium UBA6160 | reverse complement strand
GCCGACAATGGTTCCAGCGCCCGCTACGTGCCCGGCAAACAACACTTTAGCCCCACCGTGCTTGACCTCACCAAAATTGCCGTGAGCCTCAAGAAAAACGGCGAAGAAAAAACCGCTGGCGTGTCAGACGCCGTGCTGGGCAACCCGGCAATAGCCATTGCCATGCTGGTGAATTTGCTCAGCGAACAAGGCGAACACTTGCCTGGCGGCAGCTTTGTGATGAGTGGCGCGATTACGGAAGCCATTCCCGCACAAGCAGGCGACAGCTTCTGCGCCACATTTGCCGGCATGGGTGAAGTCAGTATCGATTTTGCATAAACTTCGCTCCGCGCTATTGCTTTCTCGCAACAGGAACTAAAAAGTTTTTCAAAAGTAAAACGCCTGCAAATGCAGGCGTTTTTGCTACTTAAGATGGCAAGGCATCAGAACCGATAACCCACACCAATACCAAGCAAAATCGGATCAACACCCACCGAACTTACCTTGGCGCCGGTAGCCTTCAAAGTCACATCACTACTGATCCAAACTTTTTTGACATCCACATTCAAGTACCAGTTTTGATTTAACTTGTAATCAAACCCTGCCTGCAACGCTCCGCCAATACTGTCGTTTTCCAGATCCAGCTCGCCCACCCCTGGCACGTTCAAATTTACTGAACTCAGGCGTGTGTAATTAACACCAACCCCCACATAGGGACGAAACTGAGCGTCAGGTAAAAAATGATATTGCAATGTTAATGTCGGCGGCAGATGCTTGAACGAACCGATATTCGTACCCATTAAACTGACATCATGCTTTTGCGGGTAGGTCAGCACCAACTCGGCGGCAATGTTTTTTGTAAAGAAGTAGGTGAAATCAATTTCAGGAATTACCCGATCTTCCACATGGATCGCATTACCCGGAACACCAAGCGCCGGGATCGCATCAGAATCGTTTGCCGGGTCTAAATTTACCGCTCGCACCCGCACCATAAACCGCCCGTCTTCATTAGCACCTTCTGCCTTGGCAGGCGTAGAGACAACAGCACCCATCACGGTAATCGCAGCGATCGTCAAGACACCTGCATTCAATGTTTTTTTCATTTCCATATCCCCTATCAATAAACAATAAAAACTACTGGGGATATTCTGCACAGCCTTGCCCTGTGCCATCTTGATAAAAATCAACAAGCGTTGACTTTATTCTGCACTCATTGCGCTTGATGGATAACGACAATGGCTCAACGGAAAACTAGCATTCCAGGCTACCTACGCCTACGGGGCGCGCTAGTGATAAGTGAGAATACAAGCAACTTGAATGCAAACAGATGAAACCAGAAATTTCAACTTAAAAATTTCTGGCGCTCACGGCAGGCCGCCTGGGAAATACCGGTCGCAAAAAAAGCAGGCAGTTTGCGGTAGCCATGCTGGAATGACATAGTACCTGCGCTTCACATTGGCTAACACACCCTCACGATAGGCAAGATAATTAAAGCCTTCGCCCTTAACCCGCCAAAAGCGCGCACCGCGCACATCAAAGGTATCAACTGTCACCCGCCTGAAGTAGGGCTGATACTCAACAAGATTTGGCGCAGTTTTACGCAGCACAAGAATGTTGCGGCCATTCAAAGGGCGAAAGTCGGTGAGAATATCGTCATGCCGCGCATGGCTGGANNCATGTTCAAAGGTCAGCACCAGGCCATCGTAAATTTGCGTTTTTTTCCAGGTTTCCAGCGGCAGGCGCGTGAGACCAAAAATGACCGCCACTTGCAGCACCGCAAACCCGATAAAAAACAGGCACAGACGACGCAAGATTTTTGGTGATAGACGCAGTCCAAGCCAGAGCAGCACAAACGGTATAAACGCCAGCAGCCAGTGCAGACCCACTTGCTTGACCAAGGAAAGCAAGGCAAACAAAGACAGAGGAACCCAGGCCAGAACCCCCAAAGCGCCCGTGCTAAACACGTTGCCAGACTTTGCAGATGCGTTAGATGTATTGACTGGGCTGACTGCAATCTTGTGCAAAAAGTCGGCGCTGGCAAGACGGCGCCAGGCCAGCCAAAACGCTGGTGGCGTGAGCAAATACAGCAGCGAGACGACATACAGCAGCGGTGTTTTAAACGACAGGCTGGCTTTTTCGGTATGCCGATTCACAAAATTGAACATGTAATTTGACCAGCAGTGACCCGCATTCCACCAGACCATCAAGGCCAACGCCGGCAGGCAAGCGGCATACACCACCGCCAAACCCACCCACGCCCGCAACTTGCGACGGCGCAAAACATCCACCAGATAAGCAAAGCCCAGGATCGCCGCAAAATACTTGGACAACACCGCACCAGCGAGCAGCACACCGGCGGCCAGATACCAGCGCATAGCATCATCCCGCGCCGCACGGCACCAGGCCAGGCCGGAAAAAACGCAAAAATAAACCAGCGGCGTATCGGTGGTAATAAAAATATTCCACACGTTGGCCGGGGCTAACAACACCAAGAGGCCAATGCTGTAGCGCTGCACTTCATCCAGTGCCGGCGCTAAATGCCTCAATGCGGCAATGACACCCAGCGCCAACACGCCGGGCTGGAGAATCGCCGGCAGGCGCAGCCAGGCTTCGCTATCACTGATTTTGAGTAGTGCTGCCAGCCACCAGCCGATCATCGGCGGATGATCGTAAAACCCCCAATCCGGCCGCCAGCCCCACCAGATGAAATACGCCTCGTCCCCCGTGATCGGGGTGGCTGCCGCCAGCCAACACCGAAAAACCAGCGTCAGGCCCAACAGGGCAAAAAATGTACGCGCGTTAAGCTGGGAGAATGGCTTCAAACACAAAGACCGAGACCGCAAAAATCAAGTCTCCGCTTGGGCAATGCGGCGTGCCTTGACGGCATTGGCCAGAATATCCAGCGAGACCACCGTATCTTCCCAACCCAGGCAGGCATCGGTCACCGACACGCCGTAATCCAGCGGTTTGCCAGGCGTTAAATCCTGTCGGCCTTCGTGCAGGTTGGATTCAATCATCACGCCAAAAATGCGCGCCTCCCCCGCCGCCATTTGGGCGGCCACATCGCGCGCGACATCCATTTGCAGCTTGAATTGCTTTTTGCTGTTGGCGTGCGAAAAATCCACCATGAGCCGTGCTGCCAGACCCGACTTTCCAAGCTCGACACAGGCAGCTTCAATCGAAGCCGCATCGTAATTCGTCTCTTTGCCGCCGCGCAAAATCACATGGCAATCCTCATTGCCGTTCGTCGATACAATCGCCGAATGGCCCGCTTTGGTGACGGATAAAAAGTGATGCGGACTCGCTGCCGCCTTGATGGCATCCACCGCAATGCGGATATTGCCATCCGTGCCGTTCTTAAAGCCCACAGGGCAAGAAAGCCCGGAGGCTAATTCGCGATGCACCTGGGACTCCGTCGTGCGTGCGCCAATAGCGCCCCAACTGATCAAATCCCCCGTGTATTGCGGGGTGATGGCATCCAGAAACTCAGTGCCACAGGGCAAGCCCAGCTGGTTGATGTCCCACAACAGTTTTCGCGCCAGGCGCAGGCCGTCGTTGATTTTGAAGCTGTCGTCCATGTAAGGGTCGTTAATCAAGCCCTTCCAACCCACCGTGGTGCGCGGTTTTTCAAAATACACACGCATGATGATGATAAGCTCATTGCCCAGGCGCACGCGCTCGGCATTTAACCGCTCGGCATAATCCATCGCCGCCTTGGGGTCGTGAATCGAACAGGGGCCAACCACCACCACCAGACGGTCATCCGCCCCATGCAGCACGCGGTGCACCGCCTGGCGCGCTTGAAAGGTTGTCTCCGCTGTAGTCTCGTTACCCGGAAATTCACGCAGCACATGCGTCGGCGGAGAAAGTTCTTTGATTTCGCGAATACGAACGTCGTCAGTAATATGGGTCATAGCACAAGCAGAATGAAGAAAATAAAAGGCTGATTCTACCGGGATAGTGGCTGCTTAGTGGCGGCTATGACGCGCTGTTTCTATGCTGCTGCTGTATCGAATCGCCATACCACGAGTAAATCGCTATCGTAGCGTCCAAAAGCGCTTTGGACTTTGGACCTTCGGGCTTCGGGCTTAAACCAGCCGCCTAGCCCGGCTTGCCATCCAGGCGCGGCCGCGTGAGCACCGGCCAATACCGCACGACATACAAGCCAAAAGCTGCCGCCCACAGCAGCGCCGATAGCTGAATGCTCGGCATATAAAGCTCAGGCGACACCATGCCGCCAAAAACCCGCGCAGCAGCTGCCCCTTGCACCAGCCAAAACATCGTTGTCTCCGCGCCGTCAGCAAGCAGCGCACGCGCCGTATGACCGCGCGCCGTGCGCGTCATCATGCCCAAGGTCAAGCTGCCGATCGCGCCCAGCGTCAAGGCATGCGTTGCATACGAGCCAGCCACCCAGCCCAGCTCGGTAGCCCCCCGCATGAGCAAATGAATCACGATCCACACAAAGGCCATGTGCAGTATCCACACCAACGGTGTCGCCAGTGTGCGCCAAGGCTTCCACAAGCCAAGACGTGCCATCTGCGCGGCAGCACTCACTAATGCCAGCACACCAATCACTACAGGAGATAAAGACAATAGATCGGAAAAAAACAGGACAATGACACTGCCCAGGGCAATTTTTTCGACTACCGCATGACGCGTCGCCGCAGCGCCTGGTACGCCTTTATTGGTAAACATCGGAATAACCCGCCCCCCGATCACCAGCATGATGAACAGCACCACATCCAAACCCAGCTGCAACCCGAGCCTGGGCGGGCAGTCAAGCTGTCCTTGCAATGCCAGATGCGTCATTAAAATCAGGCCGCTCATGCCCCCCAACAGCCCGACAAAAAAATAATTCCGCACATTGCGCGAGCGCCACAGCGGCACGCCAATCGCCCAAGCAATAGCCAGCGGAAACGCTGCATTGACCAGCATGGCCGTCAAGGCAAAGGGCGTTAGCACCAACACGCGACCGGCCAGCCACAGCGCCACCAAAGCCATGAGCGACAAGCCGCTCGGCGTGGGTTCATTAGTCCATGCTTTAACGGCAGTGAGCAAAAAGCCCGCGACCACGGCCAGCGTGTAGCCAAACAGCATTTCATGCCCATGCCACAATGGGCCTGGCACATAAGCAAATGGCAAATAACCGAAAAACTGCGCCGCCCAAAGCAGCACACTCAACGCGCTGAACAAG
>DIUK01000100.1 GCA_002422995.1 Rhodocyclaceae bacterium UBA6160 | reverse complement strand
TCGACCGCACACGCTTTGCGGTGACGGCTTGTTTCTATCACAACTACCGGCATGGGGATTCGACACTGCGCGAGGCGCTGGCGGCGATTGGTATTCCACTGCTCATCCTGCCCACGCGTCACCAGCCATGGTGGGCTAAACTTGCCAAGGAGCTGGCACGCGGGTTTTTGTTTTGGCATAAATCGTGGCGCGCGGCGGCAGCGTTCAGGGTCGAGATGTTCTGGCGCATCCGACCAAGGGCGCGCGCGCTGGCCGAATTGCTGCGCAAGGAAAATTACACCTTGCTGTACATGAACAATCAGCCTGCCTCCAATCTGGAAGGCTATCTTGCGGCGGAACTGGCCGGCATACCGGTGATCCAGCATTGTCGCATCGAGCCGAAACTCAATGCCGTCGAATGTGCCGCCGTCAACCGCGTGGCGCGCGCCGTCATTTGCGTTTCACATGGCGTCAGGGATGCCCTGCTGAGACAGGGCGTGCGGCCGGAACTTTGCCACGTCGTGCATAACGGTATCGATACCTGCCAGCTGCTTCCTGAACCGCAACCGTTGCCGGGCAACGCTGCGGGTATGCCGGTGATCGGCACCATCGGTTCGTTGATCAAGCGCAAATCTGTTGATCATTTGCTGCGCGCGGTGGCGCGTCTGCCGCAAGATTTGACGCCGCATCTGCTGATTGTCGGCGAAGGGGCGGAAGCAGCCGCTTTGCGGCAACTGGCCAGTGAGCTGGGGCTGACCAGCCGCGTTACTTTTGCCGGTTTTCAGAAGCAACCCTTGCCTTGGCTGGCGGCGATGGATGTGTTTGTACTTGCCTCGTCGAGCGAAGGGCTGCCCAGGGTGATTTTGGAAGCGATGTTGCTCGAAAAGCCAGTGATTGCTTCGCGCATTGTGGGTTCCAGTGAGGTCGTGGCTCATGGCGAGACGGGTTACCTTTACGATTACGGCGACATTGGCGCGTTGGCAGAATTTCTTGCCGATCTGCTGCGCAATCCAGCGAAAAGACAGTCCTTTGGCGAAGCCGGTCACCGTCTTGCCAGCGCCGACTTTTCCATCGAGGCTTATGTTGCAGGCGTGACGAAAATTCTGGAGGCGGCGGCCTGATGTTTTATCTGTGGCTGACCTGGCTGGTTTCACCGCTATTGCGGATCATGGCCGGACGGGCACCTGCCGAGCCGCAGCGTATTCTCGTTATCCAGATGGCGAAAATCGGTGACTTGCTGTGTGCTACGCCGGTGTTCAGAGAAATCAAGGCGCGTTATCCGCAAGCACATTTAGCCGTGATGGCCACAGCACAGAATGTGCCGTTATTGCGCGCCAATCCGCAAGTGAATGACGTGGTTGTGGCCGAGGCTAAAACCTTTCGCGGGCTGGGCGGCAAATGCAGGCTTATCCATTTGCTGCGCCAGGGCCGCTATGACACGGTGGTATGCCTCAATGCGGGTGCGGCCTATGCTGTGGCGGTGCTGTGGGCGTTGATTCCCCGGCGTCTGGCAGTGCAGTCGAATTTCGGCGGCATGAGTCATCAACTGGCCGCTCGCTTGTGGAGCGAGGTTGAGATACATCGTAGTGACCGCTTGATTCAGGCAACTTATTTGGCTTTGCTGGCACGCCTTGGGATTAGCGCAGGGCGCTTGGACAAGGAAGTGTTTACAGCACACGGTGCTGCGGGAAAAGCGGACGCGGTGCTGGGACAAGCGACTGGCGTGCTGGTGGGCATCGGCGTTTCCAGCGCGAATCGATTGAAGGCGCTGGGGAGTGAAAAAATCATTGCGGTTGCAAGACAGATGCTTGCTGCACAGCCTGCGGCACGCTTGGTGTTGATCGGCAGTGATGAAGATAAATCACAGGCAGCGGAGATCGCCAGTCAACTGCCGCCAGGCACGGTGATTGATGCGTGTGGTGCGGTAGGTATTGCCGAATTGCCTGGCCTGTTGCAACGGCTGACGGTATTCATCGGTGTCGATTCGGGCGTGACTTACATGGCCGATGCGGTAGGTGTTCCGCTGGTTTCGGTGGTTGGGCCATGCAATATGCGGGAAACGCGGCCGCTGGGGAAACAGGTCATTCTTCTGCAACGCGCTGATTTGCCTTGCGCGCCCTGCGCGCACATTTTCCACGCGCCTTATACCTGCCGCGTCGGTACGCGTGCCTGCATTCAGGAAATATCCGCTAGCGAGATTGCGAAGGCAGCCAGCAGTCTTCTGGAAGGTAATGCATGCGTTCATGATCCGGATGTACTCTTGTAAAGCCTAACAGGGAAAAGTGGATTCCATGCAAAAATTATTATCGGCTTCACGTCTTGAGCGTTTGGGAATACTGGCCTGGTATGCCTTGTTATTCCTCCAAGTATTCAACAAGTTTGGTGCATTGCGCTTGCTGGCGGCACTGGTATTGCTTGCCACTTTGACGATTATGAGTATCCGCAACCTGATCGCTGAACACAGGATTGGACTACCCCATTCCATTGCGCTGATGGGCATGCTTCTAACCACCTGGATCATTACTGTATCTGCTGTTGGACCCTATCCAGTAGATAGCTTGCATGCCTTGCGCAAGGACTTGCTCACGCAAATACTGCTATTTTCTGGGGGATGGCTGTTTGTGAATTCTTCCACCGATGCTTGGCGGGCATTAGGCGTCATATTGGTGAGTTTTTTGACCCTGACTCTTCTTTCGGTCATCGAGATCGTAGGGTATTGGTCTACTGCTGGTTTCACGACAAATATTCCTCATGGCCATGATCAGTGGACGGGTGGTTATGGTGCGATTGGCGCCATTCTTGTTCCTGCGACTATCGCTTGGGCATTTATGCCAGGACGTGCAACACATATGCGCCAGGCGGCCTTGATGTTTTCCTTGCTGGCAATAGTGCTCGTCGTCCTCTATTGGGGAAGAACCCATGTGATAGTGATGTTGCTGGGTATAGCGTTGATATTGTTTTTAGCTCGCCAATGGAGGTTGCTGATCGCCATTTTTTTGAGTGTCGCAGTATGTGTCGTCTTGCTGGCGACGAGCACAACAAGTACGACTGAACGCTATCGTTCGCTTCTGCACCCGCAGACCTATGTATCGAATATCGGACTCAGCATGCGTCCGGCATTATGGCAAGGTACGCTGGAGGTCATATCTCAACGTCCCATACTTGGTTATGGATACGGCTGGAAAAAGCTGGCATGGGCCATTAACGATCAGGGTTTCGCGGCACTGTGGTCTGCTGACAAGACAAATTCATTTAATATTTTTCTTACAAATGGCAAAGCATCATATGGACGCGTCAATCCGCATAACTATTTTTTGCAAGTTGTTTTTGAAATAGGCATCCCCGGACTTGTTCTGGTGGTGACTTTCTGGGTGATGTTGATGCGGCATGGTATTGGTTTGCTCAGGTACTCTAACCCAAAAGATCTACATGGCTTTGCCATTGCCGGTGTCGGATTTTTAGTGACATACTGGGCTTCAAATTTTACTAATGGCCTTTGGGTTGGAAGCTTGGCAAATCTCTCCTTGGCTGTGGGAGGGATGCTGGTTGCGTTGTCCTGTGTTAAACGAAGTAGCAAGGGTTAACTTTTGAGTACCGTACCTTGAAAATCCTGGTTATCCGCCGCGACAATATCGGCGATCTGGTGTGTACCACGCC
>DIUK01000124.1 GCA_002422995.1 Rhodocyclaceae bacterium UBA6160 | reverse complement strand
GGGGGTTCGATTCCCTCCGCCCCTGCCACCGTGATTTTCTAACTGATGTAGTTTAAATGACCGAAAAACTTAAGATTTCACTGGCGCTAATATTTGTAGTTTTGGGTGTTGTGGCCTTCTACTACTTGGGCGAGCAACCCATGATTTTGCGGGTTTTGGCTGTGCTGGCGGGGATCGGTGCGGGAGTGGCGATTGCTTGGTTTACTCCTGTGGGTCAGCAATTTCTGGGTTTCGGTCGTGAGTCAGTAGTTGAGGCTAGAAAAGTTGTTTGGCCAACGAGGCGAGAAACCTTACAAATGACTGGTGTGGTATTTCTGTTCGTGTTGGTGATGGCGGTTATTTTGTGGATGACTGACAAAAGCCTTGAGTGGGTACTTTATGATCTGATCCTGGGCTGGAAAAAATAATGACCAAACGTTGGTATGTAGTGCATGCTTATTCGGGGTTTGAAAAATCTGTGCAGCGCGCATTGATTGAGCGCATAGCTCGCGCCAATATGCAGGATAAATTCGGTCAGGTGCTTGTGCCTGTTGAAGAAGTGCTGGAGATGAAGAGCGGTCAAAAACGGGTGTCTGAGCGAAAGTTTTTTCCCGGTTATGTGTTCGTCGAAATGGACATGGATGATGAGTCATGGCATTTGGTCAAGAGCACGGCCAAGGTGACCGGTTTTATTGGTGGCACAGCGATGCGACCAACACCGATTTCGGGAAAAGAAGTTGAGAAAATCATGCAACAAGTTCAGGATGGCGTAGAAAAGCCGCGTCCGAAAGTATTGTTTGAAATCGGCGAGATGGTGAGGATTAAAGAGGGGCCGTTTACAGACTTTAATGGCAATGTAGAAGATGTAAATTACGAGAAAAGCCGTTTGCATGTATCGGTTACTATTTTTGGTCGCTCAACGCCGGTTGAGCTTGATTTTGCTCAGGTTGAAAAGGTTTAGCAGGTATTTCAGGTAGCTGGATGCGCGTAGGCTGTCGGTTTTTTTAGGATTATCAAAAGGTTGCGCCGTGGCAGCTGGGTTGTTTGGTTTTAATCACGGTCAAGAGGAGCGTTGGTAGAGAGATCGAAAACGCGTTAAGACTCATTTAGTTAAGGAACTATTATGGCAAAGAAGATTGTTGGTTATATTAAGTTGCAAGTGCCTGCGGGTAAGGCAAATCCATCTCCTCCGATAGGTCCGGCTTTGGGCCAGCGCGGATTGAATATCATGGAATTTTGTAAGGCTTTCAATGCGCAGACGCAAGGTTTGGAGCCAGGTCTGCCCATTCCTGTCGTGATCACGGCGTTTGCAGACAAGAGTTTTACTTTTGTCATGAAAACTCCGCCGGCGACGATTCTTATCAAAAAAGCAGCGGGTATCCAAAAGGGTTCCCCTAAGCCGCATACTGACAAGGTAGGCAAAATCACCAAGGCACAAGCGGAAGAAATTGCCAAGGCAAAAATGCCGGATCTTACTGCGGCTGATTTGGAAGCGGCTGTTCGTACAATTGCTGGTTCTGCTCGCAGTATGGGCATTACCGTGGAGGGGATCTAATCATGGCTAAGTTATCTAAACGTGTACAGGCTCTCCGTGCAAAAATTGATGCCGATAAAACTTACGGATTGGTTGATGCGTTGAATTTGGTAAAAGAATGCGCTAATGCAAAGTTTGATGAGTCGATTGATCTTTCAGTCAATTTAGGTATTGATGCCAAAAAGTCTGATCAGGTTGTTCGTGGCTCCGTTGTTTTGCCTGCAGGTACAGGAAAAACTGTTCGTGTCGCTGTGTTCGCACAAGGTGAAAAGGCTGAAGCGGCTAAGGCGGCAGGTGCTGACATCGTTGGTTTCGAGGATTTGGCTGCAGAAGTTAAAGCGGGCAACATGAACTTTGATATTGTGATTGCAACGCCAGATGCGATGCGTGTTGTTGGTGCTTTGGGTCAGGTGCTCGGTCCCCGTGGCTTGATGCCAAACCCTAAAGTCGGCACAGTGACCATGGATGTGGCGACAGCTGTCAAGAATGCAAAAGCAGGCCAGGTTCAGTATCGTACTGACAAGGCAGGTATCGTTCATTGCACATTGGGTCGCGCTTCCTTTAGCGTTGAGGCCTTGCAGAAAAACTGCGCTGCACTTATCGATGCTTTGCAAAAAGCGCGTCCTAATGGCGCCAAGGGGCAGTATTTAAAAAAGGTATCGCTTTCTAGCACGATGGGTGTTGGTGTGCGTATTGATCAGTCCAGCATAGGTGTGCAGGGCTAAAAGACTTTGGGCTATCGCAATTGCTTGAACAGAGTTGCGATAGGTTATCAAAGACCGCAGGTGTTCGTAAGAGCTTAAGCGGTGGTAGCGGAGTATTGTTACTGCAGCCTGCGTAGATGGCGCAACCCGATACAGAAAGTGCTTGGCAATTTCTGAATGAAGGCCGCCGTATTGCCAGCGCCGACTTTCCGGCGATGGCGTTTTACTAGGAGGTGACCGTGAGTCTTAATCTTGACGACAAGAAGGCGGTAGTTGCTGAAGTTTCTGCAGAAATTGCAGAGGCCCAGTCGATCATCGTCGCCGAGTATCGTGGTCTAGGAGTGGTTGATCTCACCGTATTGCGCGCCAAAGCGCGTCAATCTGGTGTGTATCTGCGTGTTTTGAAAAATACCTTGGCTCGTCGTGCGCTTGCTGGCACGTCGTTCGAAGGCTTGTCCGACAAATTGGTCGGCCCGTTGATCTATGGTGTTTCCAAAGATCCAGTGGCTGCAGCCAAGTTGATCAATGACTTTGCCAAAGGTAAAGATCAAATCGTTATCAAGGCTGGTGCAATGCCCAACTACGTCATGGACGCAGCTGGAGTTAAAGCATTGGCCTCGATGCCTAGTCGTGAGGAGTTGCTCTCCAAGCTGCTGGGTACGATGCAAGCACCAATCACTCAGTTTGTTCGCACGCTCAACGAAGTTCCGACGAAGTTTGTTCGTGGGCTTGCCGCTGTGCGCGATGCAAAAACGACTGCGTAATCGTAATTTTCTGAATCAAAATTCATTTAGGAGTTGTAATCATGGCTGTTAATAAAGCTGAAATNNGCTGCTGAAGAGCAAACCGAGTTCAACGTGATTCTTCTTGCTGCTGGCGAGAAGAAAGTTGAAGTGATTAAGGTTGTTCGCGCAGCGACTGGCTTGGGTCTTAAAGAAGCTAAAGATGTGGTGGATGGCGCACCCAAGGCTGTTAAAGAAGCCATTTCCAAGGCTGACGCAG
>DIUK01000037.1:1539-11819 GCA_002422995.1 Rhodocyclaceae bacterium UBA6160 | reverse complement strand
TGGCCTGTTGCCCGTTCGCGCCCCAATAAAGCCATTGATTATCCTGCTTCAAATAGCCAAAGTCGCGCCCCATTATCTGTAAAGGTGCGCCCAACCTGGCCGCATGCGCCATCAGTGACGCGGGCGGTTCTGCATCACCACAAATGGCAGGAACGCCAGGGCGGAAAATACCGGCCTTTTCAAACCCTATCGCTTCCCTGTCCGGGCCCAAAAAGGCGGTGTGGTCAATATCGACGGTACTGACAATAGTGCAGGCGGGCTCATAAACATTGGTAGCATCCAGCCGCCCCCCCAGACCAACTTCCAAAATCACCACATCAACAGAGGCCGCAGCGAACACCTCCCACGCCGCGAGGGTGCCAAATTCAAAATAAGTGAGCGCAGCCCCACTACGTGCGGCCTGCACTTTGCTAAACGCAGCGGTGAGCAACTTATCCTCGACCGCCACGCCATTGATGCGCACTCGCTCGTTGTAATGCAATAAATGCGGCGAGGTATACAGCCCGACGCGATAGCCCGCACGCAGCAAAGTACATTCGAGCATGGCGCAAATAGATCCCTTGCCATTCGTGCCGCCCACCAGGATTACCGGGCCAGTCTCCGCCACTTGCTGATTCAACCGCGCTTTAACGGCAGCAACCCGCTCCAGACCCAGCTCAATGCCTGCAACCCCTTGCGGATGCAGCGCCTCCAGATAATCCAGCCAGTCGGCAAGGGCGCTCGATGCCGTGGGCATCAAGGTGCAGGCTTGCCCATTAACAGGGTTATCAATGACGCCAGTTTGTTGCGCAGCTCACGCCGATCGACGATCATGTCGATTGCGCCTTTTTCCAGCAGGAATTCCGAGCGCTGAAAGCCCTCGGGCAGCTTTTGCCGCACCGTTTGTTCAATTACCCGCGGCCCGGCAAAACCAATCAGCGCGCCGGGCTCGGCAATCACCACATCGCCCACAAAAGCAAACGAAGCCGATACGCCCCCCATGGTCGGGTCCGTCAGCAGGGTGATAAAAGGCAAGGGCTGCCTTGCGAGCTTGGCCACCGCTGCCGTAGTTTTGGCCATTTGCATCAAGGAAAACAGGCCTTCTTGCATGCGCGCCCCGCCAGAGGCCGTGATGCAGATAAAGGGGGCTTTGAGTTCAATGGCAGCCTGCACGCCACGCACAAAGCGCTCGCCCACCACCGATCCCATCGAGCCGCCCATGAACTCAAATTCAAAGCACGCCACGACCACAGGCACGTTTTTGATCGCACCCTGCATCACGACCAGCGCATCGGTTTCGTCTGTCTCGGCATGCGCGGCGGATAACCTGTCGGAATAGCGTTTGCCATCCTTGAATTTCAGCGGGTCCAGCGGCAAAACTTCTGCGCCGATCTCAAAGCGCCCTTCTTCGTCGAGCAATAAATTCAGCCGTGCGCGTGCGCGCATACGATGATGATGACTGCACTGAGGGCAAACGTGCTGGTTATTTTCCAAGTCAGACGCATACAAAACTGCTTCGCAACTTGGGCACTTGGACCACAAGCCCTCAGGCATGGCTTTGCGGTTGCCAGGCGAGCGCTTGATTTTGGGTGGTAAAAGTTTTTGTAACCAACTCATGGTGCATGCCCCCCATCAATCGCCATGCGAAAACCAGCTACCAATGCCTGTACTCTGGCAGGCGCCTGCTGCGGATCGCCACCTTCAATTTCTTCAATAATGCGGCTACCTATCACAACAGCATCTGCTAACGCAGCAATTTTGGCGGCGGTTTCAGCATCCCGAATGCCAAAGCCTACGCCGACAGGCATATCTGCCAAGGCACGAATTTGCGGAATTTTCTGCGCGACTTCCGTTAGATCAAGATGTCCGGCACCAGTGACACCTTTGAGCGACACATAATACAAATACCCGCTGCCCAAAGCCGCGACTTGGGCATAGCGCGTTGTGGTGGATGTTGGCGCAAGCAAAAAAATTGGATCAAGCTCAGCATTTTTCATAGCCACAGCAAAGTCTGCGCATTCTTCCGGGGGATAATCCACGACCAGTACGCCATCTACCCCAACGCGTTTGGCCTCTTGTGCAAAAGCCTCAACACCATAGGACTCAATCGGATTGGCATAACCCATCAGCACTATCGGCGTCGTGTTGTCAGAGCGCCTAAAATCCGCCACCAAGGCCAACACACGATGCAAGGTCATCCCTTGAGCCAAGGCTCGTTCTGAGGCACGCTGTACAGTCGGGCCATCAGCCATCGGATCAGAAAATGGCACGCCGAGTTCAATAATATCGGCGCCACCGCAAACCAACGCCTGCATCAGCGGCAAAGTTAACTCCGGTTGCGGATCACCCGCAGTAATAAAGGGAATCAGCGCTTTTTTATGCGCCTGTTTTAATTGAGCAAACGTGGAAGCGATTCGTGACATAGATAAAATTTAGCGTGTTCAGCGGGGTGGGTACAAATTAAGCGCCGATTAAGATAGGCGCGAGTTAAAACTGGATACCGGACTTTTCTGCGACGGTATGCATATCTTTGTCACCCCGCCCAGACAGATTCACCAACAACATTTTGTCTTTGCTTAAAGTCGGCGCGAGCTGTGCGGCGTAAGCCAGGGCGTGGCTGGATTCCAGCGCAGGAATAATGCCTTCCAGATGACATAAATCATGGAAAGCCGCAAGTGCGGCGGAGTCGTCAATGGTGACATATTGCGCTCTGGCAGAATCTTTAAGCCAGGCATGTTCAGGGCCAACACCCGGGTAATCCAGCCCGGCGGAAATGGAATGCGTTTCGGCAATCTGCCCGTTTTCATCCTGCAGCAAATAAGTTCGATTGCCATGCAAGACACCCGGGCGGCCAGCGTTAAGCGATGCAGAATGCTTGCCCGAAGCCAGGCCAAAACCACCGGCCTCAACGCCAATCAACTGCACCTCGGTGTGCGGAATATAAGGATAAAAAATCCCCATGGCATTCGACCCACCACCTACGCAGGCAATCACCGCGTCCGGCTGACGGCCAATGAGTTCAGGCATCTGCGTCAAGCATTCCTCACCGATAACCTTTTGGAAATCCCTCACCATCATGGGATAAGGATGGGGGCCGGCGACGGTGCCGATGATGTAAAACGTATTGCCAATGTGGGTGACCCAATCGCGCATGGCTTCGTTGAGCGCGTCTTTCAGGGTTTTTGAACCGGATTCAACCGGCACCACCGTTGCGCCCAACAGCTTCATGCGATAAACGTTCGCCGCCTGGCGCTTGACGTCTTCCGAGCCCATGTAGACCACACATTCCATGCCGTAACGCGCCGCCACAGTCGCCGTGGCCACGCCATGCTGCCCCGCGCCCGTTTCCGCAATGACACGCGGCTTACCCATGCGTCGTGCCAGCAAGGCCTGGCCGATGCAGTTATTCACCTTGTGCGCCCCCGTGTGATTCAAGTCTTCACGCTTGAGAAAAATCTGTGCCCCGCCGAGTTGATCTGACCAGCGCCTGGCGTGATAGATCGGGCTGGGTCGGCCCACATAATGCTTCAACTCATATTCATATTCGGCCATAAAGGCGGGATCGCTTTGCGCTGCGGCGTAGGCTTCGCGCAATTCGACCAAGGCCGGCATCAAGGTCTCGCCGACGAAAATACCGCCATACGGACCGAAATGGCCCTGCGCATCGGGGAAGTTATAAGATAAGTCAGGCATCTGCATTGCGTACTCCGGCTATAAATCGAGCTATTTTTTCGGCATCTTTAATGCCCTTGGCAAACTCGACGCCACTACTGACATCGACAGCCCAGGGCCGGATAAGACGTATCGCTTTTTCAACATTGGCAACTTGCAAGCCGCCGGACAAAATCATCGGTAACGGCAGTTTTTCAGGAATTAACGACCAGTCAAACGCTTCCCCCGCGCCGCCGTAACCCGCCACAAACGCATCCAGCAACAGGCCGCAAGCCCCCTCAAAAGCAGCTGCGTATTCTAGCAAATCCAACCCTGCTCTAACACGTGCCGCCTTGATCCACGGCAATCCAAACTGACGACAATACGCAGCATCTTCATCGCCATGAAATTGCAAAACATTCAGCGAAACTTGCGCCATCACCTCACGTACAAACGCGGGCTCTGCATTGACAAACAAGCCGACACGGCTCACAAACGCAGGCATAGACGCAACCAGACGAGCCGCTTTTTCAGGTGCGACATAGCGCGGACTCGCCGGATAAAACACGAAGCCCAGCGCATCAGCACCCGCAAGAATAGCGGCATCACGATCTTCAGCGCGGGTAATGCCACAAATTTTAATCCGTGTTCTTCTCATGAAATTATCAACAATTAAGCCTTATTTGGAAGGCTTTACAATTAATATCGTGAATTTTGGCATTATTTAATAAAAACTAGCCAATATTGAATACAGCATTAAACCCGCTAATGGGCGCTATCGCCGTATCACCAGCGCCGACTTTTAATTGCCAACGCGCATCATAGTCAGCGCCAACAAAATACAAACCGTTGGCAGAAAAAGTTGGTGCAGCCAGTGCGCGGTTTTTTGCAGACAAAACCTCGGCCAACCATTCAGGTGCATGCGCACCTTTGCCCACATAAACCAGCATTCCCATGATGTTGCGCACCATGTGATGCAAAAAACCATCCGCAGAAAAATCAAATAGCAACAGATCACCCTGCGTGGCAATCGTTAACTGACGCAGGGTTTTAACAGGTGATTTTGCTTGGCACTGGCTTGAGCGAAATGCAGAAAAATCATGAGTACCAAGCAAATACTGGCTTGCCGCTTGCATCACCGTAACATTTAGCGGCATATGAAACCAGCCGACACGGTGCGCCATGAGCCCTGGACGTTCAGGTCGATTAAGCAAGACATAGCGATAACGTCGTCCCTGCGCAGAAAACCGCGCGTGAAAATCATCCGGCATCTGCTGCGCCCAGCGCACCGCTATCGTTGCCGGCAAGTGCGCATTGGCGCCCCGCACCCAAGCATTAATAGGACGATTAACCTCTGTATCAAAATGCACGATTTGCAATAAAGCATGTACGCCAGCATCTGTCCGACCAGCACAGACTACCCTGACAGGGGCATCGGCCACTCTCGTGAGTGCTACTTCCAATGCATCCTGTACAGAGCCACCCTCTCGTTGCGACTGCCAACCACAAAAACTGGCTCCTTCATACTCCAGCCCTAAAGCGATTCTCATGAAATGAAAATAGTCGTAATAAGCGCAACAGCTGCTGTGACAAGCACAAAATCAGACGCTTTCCAGCCAATAACAGGCAAAGCGATGGCATCAGGCACCTCCCCCGCCGGACAGCCAACCGCGTTAACCGTTGGCTTGATAACAGGTGTTTGCTCAATACAAGTCAAAGTCAACATCAGTCGCACCGCCATTCGATCAACAGGGAATCCAAAACGGCGTAACGATGAAAAAAGCGTGTGAAGCCCTGCAACAAGCTGCGTCGGTGAGAGATAGTTAAAAAGCAAGGCAAGCGAAGCCAGCACCAATAGAAGATGCGCAGTTTGTGTGGCGGCCAAGGCTAAACCCTCCCGACTGACGAAAGAAAACACTGGAAACGGAACCCCTGGTGTCAGGCAAACAAGCACAATCACTAGGGTAAAAATTAACCATAAACTCCGACGTATCAGACGAACCAAGTGTTTCCTCGCTAATATCGCTGCCACTATCAGCAGAGTAAGACAACTGAAAATCAGGATCAGGCCATCACATGGTGCACAAGCTGCAACAAATGCAAACCAGAATAACAGTGAGGCGGCCGGATTAAACGTCATGGTATAAAACACTCACCAGTAATCCGGCCGAACACCCCAACACCGTTGAAAGATGCTAACCCTTGCGGGCAAGGGGATAATCAGGACAAGCTATTGAGCTTAGCCTGCGCAAATGTTTTTTGCGCGCTGCTACCCTCATTGAGCGCCTCCAGATAAAGCTCTTTGGCACCCGCATTGTCACCCATTTCCTCATAGGCAGCCGCCAACTCCAACTTGGTCGCAACTTCGGGATTATCGCCATCACCCTGATGGGCAAAGCTATTATCTTGATGAGCAGCCTCAGGCATCGCCAGATCAAGGTTAAAGTCAATCACATTACCCTCGTCTTCGGTTGCCGCTTCAGATAGCGCAGGCTTTATTTCTTCGCCACCACCTGAGCCTGCAAGCGGCAAATCAAAGTCAAAATCAATGCTGTTATCCGGTGTATCAGGCCGCGAAATATCTACATCCAAAGGCACTGGAGGCGTAACACTTGGAATATCCAAATCCAAAGAAAAGTCCATCGCAGGAAGATCTGGCAAATTGGCTACCTTAGCCACCGTTGCCTCCTCAGCTACTGAACTTGCCTCAGAAGCTCCTACAGATTGAAGCAAACTGTCAGTAGGACGAGCTTCGGCTTGCTCTACAGGAGTATCGTCTAAATCAAAATCCAAATCAAAATCTAATTCATCTGTATTAACCGCAGCAGATTCTTGCGTAACCAGCGCTTCGATCTGCTTGCCTGATTCTGCACTGCTTGCAGATGTTTCAGCATAGTTATTGACAATAGGCGTGCTCACCATTGCTGCTGCAACACTTTGCGCTGAAATGTCGTGAGCTGAAACATCGCTATCTGGGGTTTTTGGCGCATACAAAGCATTGCCAGGATCAAGTGTAACGCCCATCGCACATGCAGCGTCCCAATCCTCACCACTACCAGCAGTCTGCGTATAAAAACGTTGTGCCAGGGCTTCAAATTCAGCCACTTTTTTCTGCTGAGCATAAACACTCAGCAATTTCAAATAAAGTGGATGTCTTTCAGGTTCAGCATCTATCGCCGTACGTAGCACTCCTTCAGCTTCTGCATTACGACCAAAAGCCAGGAAAGTTTCAGCCTGGGATAATGCATCAAATGAAGGCTCAACCGACACAGGGCTGGTGACACTCATTTGGCTAAAACCTTGTTCATGGGCAGAAGCTGCTACCACGGCATCGCTCGTCAAGTCACTCGGCGCAGCACGGGAAGAAAAGTCACTCATCCTGTCTATTTCAAGTAACTCACCCTCATTTTTTTTCTTTTTCCAGGCAGAAAAGCCTAGCCAACCAAGCAATAAAGCAAGAATACCTCCCGCCCCAAAGACTAGTGATGAGTTTTCTTCAAAAAAACCAGGTTCGGGTTCTGGCTCAGGCAAAGGCAAAGGCAAAGTTTTTTTGACTTTAACCTGGGGTTCAGCCTTCTGAGCTTCTGATATTGCTGGCATAGCTGGTGCGGTGCTACCAGATGTGTTAGCAGCGGTAACTGCTTTAGTATCTGCAACCTGCTGGTTTTTTAACTCTGCCAACCGCTTTATTTCTTCTAGCTCATGCGCGCGACTTTCAGCTTCTTTTTTCGCCTTTTCACTAGCTATACGATCAACCTCTTGATCTGCAACACTTGGTTTTTTATCCTTTGCCGACTTTCCCTCAGCACGGGAAACCTCAAGTTTGTCTAAACCATTTGTCGGGGTTGTTTTATCATCAACCTTAGGGGCAATCTTGCCAGCTGCAACTTGCTCGTTACTTTCTAACGGTACAGATCGCTCAGCGACCATAGCGGCAAGCTTGGCACGATATGCATTGAAATCTGCCGCTTGCGTTACAACCTCTTCTCTTGCCTCGCTCTCTGAAATTTTGCTAACAGTCTCGGCATCCGGAACCATCAAAATCTTACCTGCTTTGAGGCGATTCATATTACCGCTGACAAAAGCATCTTGGTTCGAGCGAAGCAGGGCCACCAGCATTTGATCCAAACTAGCCCCATTAGGCTTAGTTTGCATGGCGATTTTTCTTAGCGTATCACCTGCACGAACCTTTAGACTCTGCTCACCAGCCGCCTGTTTGGTGTCTTCTTTTTCTGATTGGTCGTTTGACCCGGACGGGGGCTTCTCAGTATCGAGCGGCTTGCTCGGCTGTGTTTTTTCAACAAAATCATTGCGCAATAATTTACGAACCCGATTCGAGGAACGAACTTCTGCATTCGCCGGGGGCGGCGATGCCTCGTTAGATAACGCCCGCTGAGAGATAACCGGCTCATTTGAACCAGACTGCTTGGTAGACGAAACAACCGGAGGTGCTACCGACGCGGCGACAGAAGGCGTTGTATTACCCGGTGGGTCGAGCAAAAAAGTGTATTCCCGCACCAATTTCCCTGCAGACCAATTCAACTCAACAAGCATATTCAAAAATGGCTCATTGACGGGTTTATCGGTCGTGAGTTGAATGTATTGATGCCCATTGCGCACCGTGACTTCATTCGAAAACCTGAGCTCGGAAAGCACGGGGTTATAGTCAATCTCAGCTTGTGAAAATGTCTCTAAAGAAGCCAGCTTTGCACGAAGAGAAGATAGCTCCTCAGCAGTAGCAGTAATCTCAATTTCAGCTTTAAGGGGTTGTCCTAGAGTGGAATAGACTGAAATTTTTCCTAGCCCTGCAGCATGTACTAGCAAAGGGGCAGAAGCCATAGCCATTACCAGCAACGTCTTCCTCAAAAACTTGGTCTTTTGATCGGTTTTAAGCACAGTCACTCCCGCAAAACTTTCAATGGTTTATGAACATAACATCATGGTCTTGTGTGTGCAAGACCGGGAAAATATGCCTGTTATAAATCTTTAGCCTACTTTTACCAGCAACTAATAGTTTTTAATAACTTCTCAAACTTCAAGCAGTATACGTAACATCCGTCTCAACGGCTCTGCAGCACCCCACAGCAATTGATCACCCACCGTAAAAGCCGACAAATACTCTGGTCCCATGGCCAGTTTGCGCAAACGGCCAACGGGGACAGTGAGCGTACCCGTCACTGCCACCGGCGTTAGCGCCTTGATGGTCACATCGCGCTGATTAGGCACCACACTCACCCAGTCATTATGCGCAGCCAACAGTGAATGCACATCGTCCAAAGGTACATCTTTCTTGAGCTTGATGGTCAATGCTTGCGAATGGCAGCGCATGGCGCCAATGCGCACACACAGGCCATCCACGGGAATCGGGTTGCCGGAGCGCCCCAGAATTTTGTTTGTTTCTGCCTGACCTTTCCATTCCTCCCGGCTTTGGCCATTGCCCAAATCCTTATCAATCCAAGGAATCAAGGAGCCGGCCAAAGGCACGCCAAAGTGTTCTTTGGGGAAGGTCTCATCACGCAGGATGCCTGCGACTTCACGGTCGATATCCAAAATGGCCGAGGCTGGGTCACTTAACAGCCCCTGGGCGACGCGATGCGTCTCGCCCATTTGCGCCAGCAGCTCACGCATATTCTGCGCACCCGCGCCGGATGCCGCCTGATAAGTCATCGCGGTAACCCAATCAATCAAGTCGGCTTTAAACAAGCCACCCAAAGCCATCAGCATCAAGCTCACGGTGCAGTTGCCGCCAATCCAGTTGCGTCCGCCATCAGCCAGACTTTGCTTGATGACACCAGCATTGACAGGATCAAGAATGATCACCGTATCGTCCTGCATGCGCAAGCTCGATGCCGCATCAATCCAATGCCCGCTCCAGCCAGCAGCGCGCAGCTGAGGGAAAATCTCCGTGGTGTAGTCGCCGCCCTGGCATGTGATGATCACATCCATTCCCTTGAGTTCAGCAATACTTTTAGCGTCTTTTAAGGATGAAGAACCTTGCCCGACATCGGGCGCTGCGCCGCCCACATTGGATGTTGTAAAAAACACCGGCTCGATCAGTGCAAAATCATTTTCCTCACGCATGCGCTGCATGAGCACAGAACCGACCATTCCCCGCCAACCGACTAAACCAACTCGCTTCATGTTTTTTCTCGCCAAATGAATTTCAGAAATTAAAGCGCCGCCAAAACAGCGTCGCCCATAGTTTTGGCGCCAATTGTCGCCAGGCCAGCTTCGGCAATGTCTGCTGTGCGATAGCCTTGCGACAGGACTTTTTTCACCGCATTTTCAATGCGCAACGCGGCATCATTCAAACCAAAACTAAAGCGCAACATCATGGCTGCGGACAAAATCGTTGCCAGGGGATTGGCAACGCCCTTGCCTGCAATGTCTGGCGCTGAACCATGAATCGGCTCATACAAGCCAAAATTATGCTCATTGAGTGAAGCGGATGGCAGCAAACCGATAGAGCCTGTGAGCATGGACGCTTCATCCGACAAGATATCGCCAAACATATTGCCTGTGACCATCACATCAAACTGCTTGGGGTTTTTCAGCAACTGCATGGCGGCGTTATCCACATAAATATGACTTAACTCAATATCCGGATATTCTTCCCCCACCTTGATCATGACTTCACGCCACAACTGCAT
>DIUK01000037.1:0-1504 GCA_002422995.1 Rhodocyclaceae bacterium UBA6160 | reverse complement strand
ATTTCCGGTTCTGAATAGCGCATGGTATCAAAACCTTCGCGCACGCCATTTTCCAGCGTGCGGATGCCGCGCGGCTGGCCGAAATAAATGTCGCCTGTGAGCTCACGAATAATCAGCAAGTCCAGGCCGGCAACGATTTCAGGACGCAGCGTTGACGCATGCACGAGCTCTGGATAAACCAGCGCGGGGCGGAAGTTGGCAAACAAGTTAAACGCTTTGCGCAAACCCAAAATCGCCTGCTCCGGGCGCAATTCGCGCGGCAGGTTATCCAGGGAAAAGTCGCCCACCGCACCAAACAAAATCGCATCGGATTGCTGGGCAAGTTTTAATGTCGCCTCCGGCAAAGGATGCCCTGCCGCCCGATAACCCGCACCGCCTACGGGCGCTTCTTCAGTTTCGAATGACAAATCCAGCGCACGCAAAACACGCAAGGCTTCTTGGGTAATCTCGGGACCAATCCCGTCACCGGGCAACACGCAAATCTTCATGGAAACTCTTTCTGACTAAATAAACCAACTAATTAAATTAACTATGCAAAAAGCCAAGGCTGCGCAACGCGGCGCTGCGCTTCAAAACTGCGGATTTTCTCGGCATGGAGCAAGGTCAGACCAATGTCATCCCAGCCATTGAGCAGGCATTCCTTGCGGAAGGCATCCACAACAAAGGGAATTTTATGGCCATCAGGACGCACCACCATTTGCGCTGGCAGGTCGACCGTCAGTTCAAAACCTGGCGTTTTATCCGTCAGGCGGAACAATTCGTCCATCTCGTCCTTGGGCAGAACAATCGGCAACAGGCCATTTTTAAAGCAGTTATTGAAGAAGATATCAGCAAACGACTCGCCCAGAATGGCGCGAAAGCCAAAATCCTGTAACGCCCAAGGCGCATGCTCGCGCGAAGAGCCGCAGCCAAAGTTACTGCGCGCCAACAGCACCGATGCACCCTGATAGCGCGGCTGATTGAGCACAAAATCCGGATTCTTGATGCGCTTGCCGTTATCCATGCCCGGCTCGCCGTGGTCCAGATAACGCCATTCGTCAAACGCATTGGGGCCAAAACCTGCGCGCTTGATCGACTTCAAAAACTGCTTGGGGATAATCGCATCGGTATCCACATTTGAGCGATCCAGTGGCACAACGAGGCCCGTATGAGTAGTAAATTTTTCCATTACTTGGTCGATTTCTGAATAGCCTCGCCGCCTCTTTCAATATCCCGGCCTATGCCCTGCACTGTGTTACAACCGACCAGCAGCACCATCAAGGCAATTGCAGCCACTACTTTCACCATTGTTTTCTCCTTGTTTTAGCTCAAAAGATCAAATCGACAACTCGCGCACATCGGCAAAGCGCCCACTAATCGCCGCTGCTGCTGCCATCGCCGGGCTGACTAAATGCGTGCGCCCACCATTGCCTTGCCGCCCCTCAAAATTACGGTTAGACGTTGAAGCACAACGCTCGCCCGGCGAGAGGCGGTCATCATTCATGGCCAGGCACATCGAGCAACC
>DIUK01000127.1 GCA_002422995.1 Rhodocyclaceae bacterium UBA6160 | reverse complement strand
AAGGAGGCATTTTTGCCACCAACATCACCGACATCGGTCATGCGTAAATGTTCAAATCCAATCGCGTAGCGATGCGTGAATGGTGTAGATGAAGACATGCAAGTTCCTTCTGTTAACATGGCGGGAAAGCCGCTATTTTATAGCCATTTACCCTCTTGCTACCTTGTTGAAGGATTATTCATGAATTCATCTGCCCATCAGCTGCCCAGCTCAGCGATTGAACCCCAGTCACCCAGTCGGCACACCGTTTTTTTCGTTTCAGATGGCACGGGAATTACCGCTGAAACCTTGGGGCATAGCCTACTGTCCCAATTTGAAGGGATGCAATCAGCAAAAATCCGCATGCCATTTATTGATTCTGACGCCAAGGCGAGGGATTGCGTTGCTCGCATCAATGCCGCCGCCGCGAGTGATGGCAACCGACCGGTCGTTATTTCCACCCTGGTTAATCCGCAGACTGCGGGAATTTTGCGCCATGCTAACGCGCTAATTCTTGATTTTTTTGGTGCTTTTATTGCGCCGCTGGAAGCAGAGTTTGGCTTGAAGTCAACGCACACCATCGGCCGCAGCCATAGCAGCGTTAATTCATCTGAATACGTGGCAAGAATTGATGCAATCAACTTTACCCTCGCCCACGATGATGGCATCTCCAACGCCGGACTAGAAGACTCCGACGTCATTCTTGTCGGTGTTTCACGCAGTGGGAAAACACCAACCAGCCTTTATTTAGCCGTTCAATTTGGTATCAAAGTGGCTAACTATCCGCTGATTCCTGAAGATTTTGAGCGCAATAAACTGCCTGACGGCTTATCGAAACATCGTCACAAGCTCTTCGGACTCACCATTGATCCGAATCGTCTCTCGACCATTCGCCAAGAACGCCGCCCAGACAGCAAATATGCTTCGCTGGAAAACTGTCGCTGGGAAATCGAGCAAGCCCAAAAGCTCATGCGCAGAGAAGGCATCAACTGGCTTGAGTCCACTAGCAAGTCTATTGAAGAAATTGGTGCCACTTTGTTGCAAGATTTGAATATTGACCGACGGACTTGTTAGATGTTGAACATGCAACTTCCCAGCACCGTTCAACTGCAGCCTTTGCTTTACTTAAAAAACCTAGCCACCACCCGTCAGGTTGCCTGCATCAGCCTCCTCAGCCTCCTCAGCCTTTTGCTGGGTGCAATATCGCCGCTTGTCCAAGCCGCCTCACCGCTCCCTGTGGCGGCAAAAAACGGTATGGTTGTAACGGCACATCACTTAGCCACCCAAGTCGGCGTGGATGTACTCAAACAGGGCGGCAATGCGATAGATGCGGCAGTGGCCGTCGGATATGCACTGGCTGTGGTCTACCCCGCCGCTGGCAATCTGGGCGGTGGTGGATTTATGACCCTGCAACTCGCTGATGGACGCAAAACATTTGTGGACTTTCGTGAAACCGCGCCATTTGCAGCCACACAGGACATGTATCTGGATGACAAAAGCCAAGTCATTCCAAAGCGCAGTACGCACGGTTATTTGGCGGCAGGCGTGCCTGGCACCGTGGCAGGTTTAGAGCTTGCCCGTACCCGCTATGGCACGATGTCATTAAAACAACTCATCACCCCAGCAATACACTTGGCTGATAAAGGCTTCACATTGAACCAGGGCGACGTGGATATGCTGACACTCGCTACAGATATGTTTCACCAGGACAAAGCCAGTGCTGCGATTTTCCTGAACCACGGCAAACCCTTTCAACCCGGTGAGCATTTGGTTCAAAAGGATTTAGCCAAATCACTAACCTTGATTCGACAGCAGGGCTCGCGCGCGTTTTACAACGGCGCGATCGGGCAAGCAATTATTACCGCTAGCCAGCAAGGCGGGGGCATTTTAAGTAAGGCAGATTTTGCAAGCTACCAGGCTCGCGAGCTTGCCCCCATTGCATGTGATTATCGTGGTTATCAGATTCTTTCAGCGCCGCCGCCCAGTTCTGGCGGCGTGGTGGTGTGTGAAATTCTTAACATTCTTGAAGCCTATCCGCTCAAGGAGCTCGGCTACCTTTCCGCACAAGCGGTGCATTATCAGATCGAAGCCATGCGCCACGCTTATGCAGATCGCAATAACTATTTGGGCGACCCTAGTTTTGTTACCAATCCTGTTGAACGCTTGCTTGACAAAACTTATGCGGCAAAAATCCGTGCAACGATTCAGCCGGATCAAGCGGGCGACTCACTCGCCATCAAACCCGGTGTATCACCTCATGACATCCCAACGGAAGGCACCAACACCACGCATTATTCGATTGTCGACAAAGCAGGCAATGCTGTCTCCGTCACCTATACGCTGAACGGCTGGTTTGGCGCGGGTGTTACGGCCAAAAACACCGGCATTTTGCTCAATAACGAGATGGATGACTTCACTACCAAGCGCGGCGTACCCAATCTGTTTGGCCTGGTGCAAGGCAGCAAAAATGCTATTGCTCCAGGCAAGCGCCCGTTGAGTTCGATGAGCCCGACCATCGTCACGCGTGACGGCAAACCCGTTATGGTGATTGGCACGCCCGGCGGCAGCCGCATCATTACGGTCGTCGTGCATGCCATCATCAATGTCATCGACTATGGCATGAGCATCCAGGAAGCCGTGAATGCGCCGCGTTTTCACCAACAATGGTTGCCGGAAACAACCGAGGTCGAGACCTATGCTTTAAGTCCCGACACCAGAAAAATATTGATCGGCATGGGGCACAAATTAGGCAACCCGCAGCCCGCCAATCACGCGGCAGGTATTTTGTTGGGCGCGCCTTCGTTAGGTGGCAAACCTATTGGCGATAACCACTTTTACGGTGCGATTGACCCGCGCCGAACGACTGGGCTGGCTGCAGGCTATTAACGGATAAAAACCGATCCCTGCTGACTGCGAAAAAAAATCTTCCCGATAAGATCGGACACGTTTAAAAATCTCAATCGCTTCCTCATTTTAAAAAGTCGGCGCTGGCAATACGGCAATACGGCGATAATCATCATTAAAGAGGCATTAAAAAGCAGCGCATGATGCTTTATGCATTTCAGTTTCTGGCCACGCTGAGCACCTGTTTATTTTCAGGTGCCGCTATTTACATCAATCTTGTTGAGCATCCTGCACGCATGGGTTGCGACACTCAAACGCGGCTACGGTCTGGGCAACGAGCTATCAACGGGCAACAGTAATGCAAGCTTCCCTCGCTATCGCAGGCTGTCTTTCGGGCATTGCAGCATGGCAGCTCGGCGGTGGTTTTTTCTGGTTGATGGGTGCTGTATTCATCTTTTCTGTAGTACCAGTCACCTTTGCGGTGATTATGCCAACCAATCATCTGCTGCTGACCCCCGGTCGCGATCTTGCCTCTGACGATACACGGCGCTTGCTAGTTCGCTGGGGCAAGCTGCATGGTTTACGTAGCGCGTTAAGTCTGATTGCCTCGGTTATCTACATTGCCTTGCTGCT
>DIUK01000149.1 GCA_002422995.1 Rhodocyclaceae bacterium UBA6160 | reverse complement strand
CAGCACCTGAAGGTAGGCGATGTGGTTGAGGCGATGATTACCAATGTCGATCGCAAAACACGTTCAATTAACTTGTCGATCAAGGCAAAAGATCAAGCTGAGCAGTCGCAAGCAATTCAAAAGCTGGCCACTGAGAGTGCAGGCAATGCCGGCACAACCAGCCTGGGTGCTTTGCTTAAAGCCAAGTTGAAACAACAGTAATTTTTTACGCGATCATGACTAAATCAGAACTTATCAACCGGTTGGCAGAGCGCTTTCCGCAACTGGGCGCGAAGGATGCTGACTTCGCGGTCAAGGTTCTGCTCGATGCTCTCTCCGCTGCCTTAATTAACGGAGATCGCATCGAGGTTCGTGGGTTTGGTAGTTTTTCACTGAACTACCGCCCGCCGCGAGTTGGCCGCAACCCGAAATCGGGTGAGAAGGTGCATGTGCCTGAAAAGTATGTGCCCCACTTCAAGGCCGGTAAAGAGTTGCGGGAACGGGTCGATCTCGGGCTAACAAAGCCGTGAATGTCACCGCAAAGGTGTATAAAAGCGGCACTTGGCAACAAGTGCCGCTTTTTTTATTCTGTGTTGAAATATGCCAGGCTCGTTAAGAGACCTATCTATATATGCTGCCAACTTTAATGCGATTGTTATTGTGGATTTTTAGGGCGCTGCTGTTTTTTGGCTTATTGGGTTTGGCCATTAAAAATAGCGGCACCATGGTATTGCGATTCTTTTTCTCGCAAGAGTGGACCGCACCGATCTCATTGGTGATTCTCCTGGTCTTTGCTGTGGGTGTTGTGGTTGGATTAACGGCTGCGATTAGTTTTTCTCGTCAGCGTAAATTAAAAAACCAGGATAGCGACCCAGATGGAAATTGAACTGTGGTGGTTGCTGGCACTACCCGGCTTTTTTGTTTTTGGTTGGATTGCGGCTCGGATCGACATCAAGCAATTGGTCAATGAATCGCGTGCGTTGCCACGCTCTTATTTCAAGGGACTGAACTTTTTACTTAATGAGCAGCCTGATCAGGCAATCGAAGCATTTATCGAGGCAGCGCGCAAAGACCCGGAAACGATAGAGCTTCACTTTACCTTGGGCAGCTTGTTTCGACGCAGGGGCGAGACAGATCGAGCCATTCGTATGCATCAACATTTAATCGAACGGGATGCGCTGGATGCCGCTCAACGTCTGCATGCGCTGTCAGAATTAGGGCAGGACTATCTCAAAGCAGGCTTGCTTGATCGCGCTGAAGATATTTTCGTCAAGCTGCGTGGCACAGCGCTCAATGAAGAGGCGCTAAAAAATCTGCTGGAGATCTACCAACAGGAAAAAGAGTGGCAAAAGGCAATTGTTATTGCTGAAGCATTACCCGACTATGCAGATCACTTATGGCAAAAAGCCGTCGCTGAGTTTCATTGCGAGTTAGCGGCAGGCGCTTTGTTTTCGGGCAAGGTAGATGAAGCGCGAAACCATTTGCAGGCTGCTTTAAATTGCAATCGGAAATGTGTGCGTGCTTTTATGCTGTTAGGTGATTGCGAATTAAAAGTCGGCGCTGGTGAGACGGCGATCGAACACTGGAAACGCATTGAACAATACAACCCGGCTTACGTAGGGCTGGTTGCAGAACGCTTGATGTTGGCGCATACCCAGCTTGGCAAAAAAGATGAAGGTATTGCTTTGTTGCGTTCATGGGTTGAGCAATACCCCTCGCTGGATTTACTGCAAGTTGTGTTGAAGACCGAAGTCGAGGCAGGGCGTACGGAAGCTGCATATCAGCTAGTACGTGACGAATTGCGCCGCAATCCCACCTTGCTGGGGCTGGAAAAATTTCTCGAAGCTCAAATTGCAGTCACACCCGAAGCGCGGCGCGCTGATTTAGAGTTGGTCAAGCATCTGATTCACAACCATACCCGACGTGTCGCTCGTTATCGATGTGATGCCTGTGGTTTTAAAGCGCGGCAGTTTTACTGGCGTTGCCCAGGTTGTGGTGGCTGGGAGACTTATCCACCCAAACGAACGGAAGAATTTGATATCACGGCGTAAACCTGATGGTTATTTTTAATTTTTTCAAAAACAATTCATGAACAACGCATTGCCGAATACCGCTGTTGCACGCATCCTCATTGTGGGTGATGTGATGCTCGACCGTTACTGGTTTGGTGAAGTTTCCCGCATTTCGCCCGAGGCACCTGTGCCAGTTGTCAAAATTGAAAAAAGCGAAGAGCGTCCGGGGGGCGCGGCTAACGTGGCGCGCAACTGTGCTGCGTTGGGCGCAAAAGTTTCATTATTGTCCGTTGTGGGCGCAGATGAAGCCGGAAAAACCCTGGCGAGTTTGATGCAAAAAGCTGAAATAGATGTCAGCCTGCATGAAGATGCTGGTATGAGCACGACGGTCAAGTTGCGTGTGATTGGTCGCCAGCAACAGTTGTTGAGAATTGATTTTGAAAACACGCCCGATCACGAAGTGCTACGTGCCAAGCTGGCCGATTTCAACGCCCGTTTGGCGCAATGCGATGTGGTTATTTTGTCGGACTATGGCAAAGGCGGGCTGACACACATCACGGAAATGATTGCCAGTGCGCGTAAAGCAGGTAAGCCCGTGTTGGTCGACCCTAAGGGTGATGATTACGCGCGTTATGCTGGTGCGACCTTACTCACACCCAATCGGGCAGAGCTTCGTGAAGTTACCGGTCAATGGCACAGCGAAGCAGAGCTCACTGCTAAAGCCCAGCAGCTGCGGGAATCACTTGATTTAACCGCCTTGCTTGTGACACGCAGCGAAGAAGGCATGACCCTATTTACCGCAGACGGTCCTTGTCATGAACCGGCGGTTGCACGTGAAGTTTATGATGTCAGTGGTGCAGGGGATACGGTCATTGCGACATTGGCAGTCATGCTCGCCAGCGGTTTGCTGTTGAATCAAGCATTGTTTTTGGCTAACCGCGCAGCGGGTGTGGTGGTCGGCAAGCTTGGCACGGCCACTTGCTCGCTGGATGAATTAAAACAAAGCGAAAACAAAGCGCGCTAGACTTTCTGCGTAAATCAAACTACTGAGGATGCACATGTATTACATCGTTACCGGCGCGTGTGGTTTTATTGGCTCAAATTTGGTCAGAGCGTTAAATGATCGTGGTATCACCGAAATCATTGCGGTCGATAACCTGACTCAGGCCGATAAATTCAGCAATCTGACGGATTGCGACATTGCTGACTATCTTGATCAGCAAGAGTTTATCGACATGATTACCCACGGTCAGTTTGACGGAAGCATCGCCGCCATGCTGCATCAGGGTGCTTGTTCTGACACGATGGAAACTGATGGGCGTTACATGATGGCGAATAACTATCGTTATTCCGTGTCTTTGTTGAATCATTGCCATGATCAGGAAGTGCCTTTTTTGTATGCTTCTTCTGCCTCAGTCTATGGGGGTGGAAAAGTGTTTTCCGAGCAGCGTTCACATGAAGCGCCGTTGAATGTTTATGGGTATTCCAAATTTCTGTTCGATCAAGTTGTTCGACGTCGCCTGGCCTCGACTGCTGTTACGTCTGAGTCGCAAATTACAGGCTTTCGCTATTTCAATGTGTATGGGCCACGAGAACAGCATAAAGGGCGTATGGCGTCTGTTGCTTTTCATCATTTCAATCAATATCGCAGCCAGGGCAAAGTGAAACTGTTTGAAGGTTATGAGGGCTTTGCCAATGGCGAGCAGCGGCGTGATTTTGTTTATGTCGCTGATGTGGTGAATGTCAATATGGCATTTTTAGAAAATGGCGTTTCAGGGATTTACAACTTAGGCACGGGCCGTGCGCAAAGTTTTAATGACCTGGCTGTAGCCACAGTCAATAGCTGCCGCATGCTCGATGGCTTGGCGCCCTTGCCGTTGTCAGAATTAGTGGCACAAGGAATAGTTGAATATGTTGCTTTTCCAGAGGCATTAAAAGGGAAGTATCAAAGTTTTACGCAGGCAGACTTGACTCAGCTACGCAATGCGGGATACAGCGACGAATTTGCAACCGTAGAAGAAGGCGTTGCTGACTACATTTCGTGGCTTGCTCAGCAGCAAGCTTAATGCGCTGTTCACTTACTTGGAAAGTCATGCAATGACCTGGAAAACACTGGAAGACTTTGTAGGTAACACCCCACTTGTGCAGTTAAAGCGTCTGCCAGGGCAGGATAATGCACGCCGTAATAATGTCATCCTGGCCAAGCTGGAAGGTAATAATCCGGCTGGATCGGTTAAGGATCGACCTGCGCTCTCGATGATTCTGCGTGCCGAGGCACGCGGTGAGATCAAACCGGGTGACACACTGATTGAAGCCACCTCCGGCAACACAGGTATAGCACTGGCCATGGCTGCCGCGATGCGTGGTTATCGCATGGTGCTGATCATGCCGGAGAACCAAAGCATTGAGCGTCGGCAAACCATGAAAGCTTTTGGTGCTGAACTGGTATTGACACCTAAATCCGGTGGCATGGAATCAGCACGCGACCTAGCCGAAGAAATGGTGCGCGCAGGTCGTGGCCGCGTGCTTGATCAATTTGCCAATGCTGATAATCCACAGGCTCACTTTGAGGGCACAGGGCCTGAGATCTGGCGCGATACTGCAGGGCAGGTTACCCACTTTGTTTCTAGCATGGGTACAACCGGAACCATCATGGGCTGCTCCCGGTATTTGAAATCACAGAACCCAGCGATACGCATCATTGGTTGCCAGCCTGAAGAGGGCTCGCAAATTCCCGGCATTCGTAAATGGCCAGACGCGTATTTGCCTAAAATTTTTGATGCGCGTCATGTTGATCAAGTTGAACCTGTCAGCCAGGCAGAAGCTGAGAATATGACGCGACGGCTTGCCGCTGAAGAAGGTATTTTTGCTGGTATATCTTCAGGCGGTGCGTTGCATGTGGCTTTGCGCATTGCATCCACGCTTGAGAATGCGGTGATTGTGAGCATTATTTGCGATCGAGGCGATCGCTATTTATCGACGGGTGTTTTCCCCGCATGAGGGGCGTGGTTCAGTTCATCGTATTGCCGAGCCTGCCGCTCAAAATGGTTATCCCAGTAAGGTTGCTTGCCAATTAACCACTGTAATAAGCTTGATGCTGGGTAAGCGGCTAAAAACAGCGCACCCCAATGCTCATATTGCCGGACATGGACTTGTTCATGGGCGCGTAAATAATCCAGTGCTTTGCGGTTTTTGCCAATAATCACATGGCCAAATGTAATGGCTGAAAAAGGCAGATGCTGAATCAGGCGAAGACGAATATTGTTCTTCAACCACCGTCGCTCAGGAGCGAGCGAAATCTCCAGGTTGCCGTGGGTTTTACGCCAGCTTGCGCCGAAAACAAGGGCAGACAGCGCAAAGGTCAAACCCAGCAAAGTGCATGGCGATGCCCAAAGATAGGCCAGCAAGCGGCGAAAATAATTAGAGGATTTTGCCATCATCAGCAACGGAATCGAGCAGAAAAACACACCTGGTTTGCCAAAAATTCATGCAAGCATTTTACGGTAAGGGTTATGGCTGACTCCCTATACATAAAACCCATAAAGCCTTGACGCATTTTGCTCGGTAAAATCGAAGCATGAATAACATGACCTTTAAAGATCGCCTTATCGACCGGCTCGATGCTTACGAAAAGCTGATGCGGCTGGATAAACCAATAGGGACTTTACTGTTGCTATGGCCTACGCTATGGGCGTTATGGGTGGCTACGCATGGTCAACCGCCTGGGCTGCTGGTATGGATTTTCGCCCTCGGCACACTGCTGATGCGTTCGGCTGGTTGCGTGGTCAACGATTGGGCTGATCGTGATTTTGACCCGCATGTTGCACGCACGAAAAATCGGCCAGTGGCAGCCGGTCGGGTTTCACCGCGTGAAGCACTGATGCTGGCCGGTGTGCTCACGCTGTGTGCCGGGTTGTTGATTTTGCCGATTTGGCAAAATGTGTGGATGCTGGCAGTTGTTGCAGTATTTCTAGCAGCAAGCTATCCATTTACCAAACGTTTTTTTGCTATTCCGCAAGCCTATTTAGGGATTGCGTTCGGCTTTGGTATTCCTATGGCATTTGCTGCTGTCCTTGGAGCTGTGCCAGGACTGGCCTGGGCGATGCTGGTTGCAAATGTTTTTTGGGCAATCGCCTATGACACCGAATACGCGATGGTAGACCGAGAGGATGACCTCAAGATCGGCATTAAAACAGCCGCCATTACCTTTGGCACTTTTGATGTTGCAGCCGTGATGACTTGCTATGTGATCACCTTGCTGATTTTGTATCTGGTTGGCAAAACGCTGCACTATGGTTTGTTATATCAGATGGGTTTAGGTTTGGCGGGCTTGATTGCGGTGTATCACTTTTTTCTTATTCGGCATCGCGAACGCATGCAATGTTTTAAAGCTTTTCGTCATAACAACTGGTTTGGTGCGGCGATATTTTTGGGGCTGGTTGCCGAGTTGAATTTGAAGCATTGGTTGTTTTAAGCGTGGCTCCCGTAATGAAAAATATCGCGGTTATCGGTGGTGGCCCGGCGGGTTTAATGGCCGCAGAAGTTCTTGCGGCAAGCGCCCAAACACATGGGTTGCAAGTTGCGCTTTTTGACGCCATGCCATCCGTTGGACGCAAGTTTCTGCTGGCAGGTATCGGTGGCATGAACATCACACACAGCGAACCTTTTGAGCCTTTTATATCGCGCTATGGCGTCCGCGCCGTCTCGCTAGCGCCGACTTTTGCTGCCTTTACGCCAACCATGCTTAGGGATTGGGTGCATGGTTTAGGCATTGATACCTTCATTGGTTCATCCGGCCGTGTTTTTCCGACGGACATGAAAGCCGCGCCACTTTTGCGTGCCTGGCTGCAGCGGCTGCGTGCAGCCGATGTGCAGTTTCACGTGCGTCACCGCTGGCTGGGGTGGACAGATACCGGCGCGTTGCGCTTTGCTACGCCACAAGGAGAAATTGCAAAGTCCTTTGACGCCGTGGTGCTGGCATTAGGCGGTGCGAGCTGGCCGCAGCTCGGTTCTGATGGCGCATGGGTGTCGATACTTGCGGCCAGTGAAAAAAGTAACCCCACAAACACTATCATTTCGCCACTTGTGCCAGCGAACTGCGGTTTTGATATCGCCGGGGGATGGAGCGAGCATTTGCAACATCGCTTTGCAGGTCAGCCTGTTAAAACCGTAGCGTTGTCATTTCTTGATGCCGATGGTCAGATACAGCAGCGCAAAGGCGAGCTGATGCTCTCTGATACAGGTCTTGAAGGCAGCCTTATGTATGCCATTTCTGCGCCCCTGCGCGAGGCAATTGCGGCTAGAGGATGTGTCATCCTCACGTTGGATTTGCTGCCAGATAAATCGCTTGAGCGCGTGTTGAGTGAAATTGCGCATCCACGTGGTGCACGTTCTTTCGCTAGCCACTTGCAAAGTCGTGCAGGTATTCATGGCGTGAAAATGGCGCTGTTGCGCGAGCTCTGCTCACCAGCGCAATTCAACGATCCAGCACAACTAGCTACGGCGATCAAAGCCTTGCCACTCAAAATAAAAACTACACGGCCGCTTCAAGAAGCCATTAGCACCGCAGGTGGCGTGCGTTTTGAAGCGCTGAATGAGCACTTGATGTTGCGTTCTGCGTCCGCTGCTGGTGCCATACCAACAGGTGTTTTTTGCGCAGGCGAAATGCTTGATTGGGAAGCCCCCACGGGGGGGTATTTGCTCAGCGCTTGCTTTGCTACAGGGCGACAAGCGGGGCAGGGTGTGCTGAAATATCTCAGCCAAAATTGACCAGCGCTGCACAGAATAAGATAGCGCTTCACCACCCTGGGGTTGTTGTCGAACCAGCCAGCAGCAAGGCAATGTAGATAACCGAGGCAATCAGACTTAACGCGCTACGTAAACCATGCAGCTTGCCCCAGCGAACTAGCAAGCGCCGTGTATCGTCAGAGGCAAGATCGCGACCGGGGGTCAGCAGCAGATGATTGGTTGGCATAATCACCGCAAAGGTGACTGGTACTACAGAAAAGATGAATACAGCACCCATCAACCAGAAAAAACCACCGCCGAGCAGCCATGCTGCAATGCCCGAAAGCCCGCCTGCGATAGCGAGGGAAGCTTGCATTACTGTCGCCCGTTGATAGCTCGGTGCCCAGACCGTAGCCGCTGTTTGAGTGTCACAACCCATGCGTGCAGGATGCTCAACAAGATTGATGTAAATAGCGGCACCTGAAAATAAACAGGTGCTCAGCGTGGCCAGAAACTGAAATGCATAAAGCATCATGCGCTGCTTTTTAATGCCTCTTTAATGAT
>DIUK01000133.1 GCA_002422995.1 Rhodocyclaceae bacterium UBA6160 | reverse complement strand
GAGGGTTCGAACATACGAGCCCGCACGTTGGGTGGCATCAAGTTGCTTTGCGCGCTCCGTCAACGACGCGATGCCCTCATGGAGAAGTCGTATAGCTTCTTCAGCTTCTTCCATCGATTGAGGTTCAGGCTTCCTGTCGAGCGCGGGATAAAAGAATGGTTTTTTCATGATGAGGATGATCCCCATCATGTATGAGGTTAGCAAGCGCGTGAACAGTTACGTTTGTGGATGGGTCCAACCTTGGCGGGCTAGTGGCGGTGCTGAAGCGGCGCATGCCAGGGGTGGAAGTCATCACTTTTTTTCACAACGTCGAGGCGCGGTTCTTTTGGGGGTCTTGGCGGATGCGGAGAACGCTGCATGCCCTGGGCGTGCTGGTTGCCAATACCTTGGCCGAGCGCAAGGCGGTGAAATACAGCGACAAGATCGTTTGCCTGAGTCAGCGTGATAGCCGCTTGTTGAATAGACTTTATGGTCGTGGCGCGACGCATATCGCGCCGATGGTGTTGGAGGATCGGTGCCCCGCTGCATTTGCACAGTATGCCAATGATCCGCCGGAATCGTTTGCCCTGTTCGTGGGCGGGACGTTTTACGCCAACCGAGCGGGCTTCGCATGGTTCGTGCGCGGGGTGGCCCCGCGCATTGATCTACCGGTATATATTGTAGGACGAGGCTTCGAGGCGCTACGGGCCGAGTTGGAGATACCCGGTAAAGTCTGTTTAGTAGTGCACTGGTTTTAGTATAGAAATTTTATGAAAATTCCAGAAGGATATACCTGACTTCAAACTGCCAATTACAACTATGTATGGATCGGCTATAGCAATGCTTGTTTAAATGACCACGCCACATAACGTAAGGGCGCGGATTCCAGGGGCTATGTTGTTTCGCCTTGTGTTATTGCCGAATAGCTTCTTCCCGTTATTGGACTTGGTGGATACACCTCATGATAAGAAATAGGGCTGACTATTTTTATTTTTTAAAGGCGGATTTAGCGCACACACACATTTCGCGGTGGCGATTCTGGATGGCGCTCTGGCATCCAACCATCTATTTCACCCGGACTTTAAGGTGCGTCGAGTATTACCAGAATAGCCGTAAAGACTCTTTCGGTCGTTTGATTGGAACCCTCTACAAAGTGAAATTTCGATTATTGTCCATCTACCTTGGCTATACGATTCCTCCAAATACATGTGGCCCTGGACTAAGGTTAAACCATTGGGGAACGATTGTAATCAGCCCTGAGGCGCGGATTGGACGTAACGCACAGATCAATGTATGTGTGAACATCGGCCTCAAAGACAGTCGTGCGCCAACGATTGGAGACAACGTCTACATCGGACCTGGGGCAAAACTATTTGGTGGGATCAATATTGGCAACAACGTTCGAATCGGTGCCAATGCGGTAGTCAACAAAAGCTTTCCAGACAATGTAACGATTGTTGGCGTACCCGCGCATAGCGTTAATTCTTAACAACGATTTCCTTTATCCCTGACATCAAACCCAGTGACTGGCCCCCTTCAGAATTTCAGCGGCTATCGCGTTACCCATGTCTTATATTCTGGACTGGGCGGTCATAGCGCCATGCTTTTCGCCCTGCTAGACGCTGGGTTTATGCAGGGGGCAGGCCATGACGTACTTTTCATCGGTGTTGAGCCTCCGCCAGACGAATATCTTCACCGTTGTGCGAAAATTCAAGTCAGTTGGCGGTACGTCCCCAAACTACCAGGTAGAGGGCACTTAAGATTTCTGTTAGCTGTTTGCCGACAGTTGGTGGCGAACAACCCGAATGTAATTTTTATGCATGGTCTCGCAGCCATGCCTTCTACGGCGTTAGTCAAACTCTTCCGTTTCGGTAGTTATCCGTTTGTCATGGTCAGGGAAACGCAAGCTAACCACCTCAAATCAAGACATGATTGGATCTCACTAATCCTTGCCCATTGGATTGCACACAGCATTGTCCATTTGACTACAGAAGCAGCGGATGGATCTGCGCGGAAGCTGGGGTGCATCATTCAACCAAAAAAAATTAGTGTTATACCAAACGGTCTGGATACGGAATACTTCTCACCAAGGAATAAAAATGCACATGACGATGGCATGGTGCACATCGGCATGCAGTCCCGTCTTCAACCCAACAAGGATCATGAAACACTGATCAAAGCGTTCTATTTTATCTGCCAGCGTTATCCCCAAAAACACATTCATCTCCATATCGCTGGCGATGGCAGCACTTATCAAGCCATACGGCAGATGATTAGTGAACTGGGCCTATCCAAAAAGACTACCTTGCACGGGATGATAGCGTATGCCGATTTGCGGGATTTCCTGAACGGGCTGGATATCTACGTGCACTGTACGCACGGCGAGACGATGAGTACGGCGATCATGCAAGCGCTGTCTTGCGGTCTGCCAGTGATCGCTTCTAATGTTGCCGGCGTGTCAAACATGGTTCAACCCGATGCAGGCATGCTATATCGCCCTGGTGATCCGAATGATTTAGTTGAAAAACTAGACAAACTAATAGCAAACCCTGGCGACATGGATAAGTGGCGACAGCGAGCACGAAATTATGCTGTGAAGTATTATGCGATTACCGCTACAGTTGATGCCTACGAAAAACTTATTTCAAGCAGCATGCTCTTTCAATGAGGGCTCAAACATTTACTGCCAAAGTCATCCACCTGATTCCCTACGACGGAATCGGCGGGGTCGAGCGGGCGGCGCTGTCGATGGGTTCGGTCGCGTCGGATGATGTTGATTTTCATGTTGAGACCCTCTTGCCACCGTCTGCCGCCTTTAAGCCCTGGATCGAGTGGAACCCGTTGTATTACTTATTTACAACCCTACGGTTGTGGCGGTCCAGACCCACTTTGTTGATTGTCTCTTTATGGCGCGCTTATGCCATAGGTATTGCGGTCAAACTGTTGCGGCCAGGTACGCGGCTGGTTGTGTTTTTGCACTTCCCCACGCATGTTCACAGGCTGGATCGCTGGCTTACGTGGTGCGCGGCACGATTAGCCCTTCAGGTTTGGGCGGATTCCAGTCAGACGCTGGCGTCTCGCTTGCCGGGTTTGACCGCTGGTAAGGGGCGGGTCATTTCCTTTGTCATGGAACGGGTTGCGCCGCTAGTCAACGCGGGGAATGCAGCCGTGCAGCCGGCGTTCATTTTCTGGGGGCGAATCCATCCGCAAAAGGGCTTGCGGCGGGCTATTGCGCTTTTTGCTGCAGTCCATGCGCAATGGCCCGCCGCGCGGTTTGTGGTGATAGGGCCGGATGGTGGCGACTTGGCTGCCGTGCGTCAGTGCGTCGATGAGAGGGGCTTGTTGGGTACGGTTGATTTTCTTGGGGGCATGGATTTCGCCGGTATTCAACGCGCGGCGGGCAAGGCATCGTTTTATCTTCAAACCAGCGAATTGGAAGGCATGGCCATGTCGGTGGTGGAGGCGATGCAGTTGGGTTTGGTGCCGGTGGTTACGCCCGTGGGTGAAATTGGCCAGTATTGTCGAAGCGGACATAACGCGGTGATCGTGAATGACGACGCTGCGGCGATACGGGAGGTTTGCCAGTTGTTGCGCAGCGATGCGTGTTATCAAACCCTGCGGGCCAATGCGATGGCGACTTGGCGGGATAAACCGCTCTATAAAGATGATGTGCTGCAGGCTTGCCGGGATGTTTTGCAGCGGGGCGGACACTGAGTAGAGGTGGTAATGAGTAATCTGGATGATAAAACCGTGGCCAGTTTTGGCGATGAGTGGTCGCGCTTCGATCAAAGCGGTTTTGCGGACGCTGAGGCGCTGAAGGTATTTAACGAGTATTTCGCGGTGTTTCCCTGGGAGCGCTTGCCGGCGGGCGCCGAGGGCTTTGACATGGGTTGCGGCAGCGGGCGCTGGGCGCGATGGGTGGCGCCGCGAGTGGGGCGCTTGCATTGTATTGACCCCTCGGCGGCGCTGGCGGTGGCGCGGAAGAATTTGGCGAGTGTTGACAATGTGATGTTCCATTCGGGTTCGGTGGCTGCGTCGGGGCTGGCGCCGGGTAGCCAGGATTTCGGTTATGCGCTGGGGGTTTTGCATCATGTGCCGGATACGGCGGCGGCGATTCGGTCTTGCGTGGCATTGCTGAAGCGGGGCGCGCCGTTGCTGCTGTATCTGTATTACGCCTTTGATCACCGGCCGTGGTGGTTTCGGGCCCTCTGGCGGGTGTCGGATGTTGTGCGGCGTGTGATTATCCGTCTGCCGCCGGGCCTTAAGCATTTGGTCACGGATGCAATTGCGGCGTTAGTGTACTGGCCGCTATCACGGCTGGCTGGCAAGTTGGAGAAACTGGGTTTCAACGTGCAAGGGTTTCCGCTCTCTTTCTATCGGCAGCATAGTTTCTATACCTTGCGTACCGATGCTCGGGACCGTTTTGGTACGCCGCTGGAACAGCGGTTCACGCGGGATGAGATCGAGGCGATGATGCGGGATGCGGGCTTGGTGGAGATTCGCTTTTCGGAAGCCGCGCCGTTTTGGTGTGCGGTGGGTGCTAAGGGTCGCTGATCCTATTTAACGGTGATGTTATTGATGATCCCCTACTGGTTGTTGTTCCTGGTCCCGGCATGGGGTGCCCTGCGGGTCACGCGTGTCCCTGACATGACGTTGGTCAGTCCTCGGGAATCTCAGATTTGGCGTGGCATTTTTTGGCTGTTGGCCTTCATGGTTGGTTTTCGCTATCAGGTGGGCGGAGATTGGCGAGCCTATCTACGCCATATTATGCATGCGACTAACTTGAGCTTTGGCGAAAGCATTGGCCTCAAGGGTGACCCTGCCTATGGCTTGTTGAATTGGCTGGCTGCCCATTGGGGCGGGGTAATCCTGGCCAATATGGTATGCGGTTTGATCTTCGCCTGGGGTCTGGTGGCCTTTTGTCGGGTACAGCCGCGGCCGTGGTTGGCCTTGACAGTGGCGGTGCCGTATCTGATCACCG
>DIUK01000112.1:13194-16618 GCA_002422995.1 Rhodocyclaceae bacterium UBA6160 | reverse complement strand
CTTCATTCGCACCTTGTCCATTCCAGACGCCGACCGGCAACGCCTGCTGGCTATGACGCCCGCGAGCTACATTGGCAAAGCGGCTGAACTTGCACGAAAGATTTAATAAATATGGCTTTTGCGGACAACCTCAAACAATTGCCCGGTATCGCGCATTTAGCCGCTTTGCGTCTGCTTGATGAAGCAGGCGAAGTGGTCGCGCAAATCGAGAACAAACCGGGCCAAACGGGCTCTTTGACGATTTATAACCACCTCGGACAAACTCACGGCGCGCTAACGCCCAATGCTGCGCAGCAAGGCTTGGTGCTCTATGCCGAGCACACTGAAGATGCGCGGCTCAATCCAGGCAAGCACCCCAATATTGACCGCCTGTTGCAATTAGCAGAAAGCAAGCAAACGCTGCGCATCAAACACGTCTTTGCCATCCCATCGGACTAACGGATTAGTCTCGATTAGTTTAATATCCACGAACGCGAACGCATTCCATACACAACAACGAACGAAAAGGAGCTCCACATGCAGTTAAAGCAATTAAAGAAAATCATCCTTGCCACTTGCGCATTCAGCGTATTAGCCATTCCAGCAGCGCACAGCCAAACCATTGGCAAAGCAGAGGATCAAGTCCGCTGGCGTCAGTCGGCCTTCAGTACAATGGGCTGGAGCATGGGACGCATCAAGGCCAACGTGAGCGGCACCTACAACAAGGAACAAGTCACGCAAGCCGCTAATACCCTCCAAGCCTTGGCCAATAGCGACATCGGCAGTTTGTTTGCCCCTGGCACAGAGTCTGCCAAAGGCTGGAAAAAAACCGAAGTAAAACCCGCCCTGTTTACCGACAAGGAAGGTGCGAACAAAGCCTGGGCAAACTTTGCAAAAGAGGCAGATGAATTAGCCAAAGTTGCTGCCGCAGGCGACGCCGCTGCAGTCAAGGCACAATTTGGCAAAGTAGGCCAGGCTTGCAAAGGATGCCATGACAAATTCAAGGTTGAAGATTAAGCCTTAACCTGGTCAGTTGCTTGAAAAGCCTTGGGGTGAAAATCACCCCAAGGCTTTTTTCAATAACGGCAAACTTAATAGCCTGCATTCGGGGCAACCCATTGACCGCTGGCCATAAAAACCACGGCTAATGCCACAGCCAGCGCAAATAAAAACGCCCCCCAACGACTCCGCTCCGGCTCTTGAATGACCGAGCCAGACGCCGCTGGCACCTCTTTCCAGCCAGTCAGCATAGGGCGCACGAGCGGTTGTTTTTTAATCCAGACATAAAATCCTATCGCTACAATATGAATGGCAACAAGGCTCAAAATGAACGGTTCAAACCATTGATGGATTTTGGTTAATTGATCGCTTAAGCTTTTATCGACCAAAGCATAAAGCGGCCCTTCAAACAGGATGTCATCATTGGCGAACAAGCCTGTCAGGGTCAAAGCCAGTAACACGCCCAAAATAGCGACGACCGAGAGCGCACCCAAAGGATTGTGCCCCACGCCAGACCACTGCCCGCGCAGATAAGCCTTGATGCTTCCCGGCCCGCGCACAAAGTTGATAAACCTTGCGTTGGTTGAGCCAACGAACCCCCAAACCAAGCGAAAACTGACCAACCCCAGTACCGCCAAGCCAAAGCGGCCATGCCAGACCATCGCGTTTCCGCCTATGTTTTGTGAGATATACGCGGCAATAACGCAAATAGCCAACGCCCAATGAAATACGCGAAGTGGCAAATCCCAAACATGAACTCGTTGCATAAACACCCTCACCCTTGCTTTCGCTCAAACCACTGCTTCTTGTTTTTCCACTTTTGGCTGGATAAATTGCTCGCGTGACACGCCAAGCCACATGACCAAGGGACTGGCAACGAGTACCGAAGAATAAATGCCAAACAAAATACCAATCGTCAGGGCAAGTGCAAAATAGTGCAAAGCGGTGCCGCCGAAAATCAGCATAGACGTCACCATCAACTGCGTTGAGCCGTGGGTAATGACCGTTCTTGAAATGGTGCTGGTAATCGCGTGATCCAGCACTTGCGGCGTCGTCATGCTGCGAGACCTTTTGAAAGTTTCACGCACCCGGTCAAAAACCACCACAGACTCATTCACTGAGTAACCCAGCACGGCCAACACGGCGGCTAGCACGGGCAAAGAAAACTCCCATTGGAACAAGGCGAAAAAGCCCAGAATGATCACCACATCATGCAAGTTGGCAATGATGGCAGAAACAGCAAAACGCCACTCAAAGCGCAGCGCTAAATACGCCACAATACCCAGCACAACGGAAAGCAGCGCCAAAGCGCCGTCAGAAGCCAGCTCTTTACCCACTTGAGGACCGACGAATTCCACGCGTTTCAAGGTCGGCTGGTTCGCATTAGCCACAGTACTCGCCGTGCCACCAGCGCCGACTTTTAACAAAGACGCCATCACCTGCTCGCCAACTTTTGACAAACTCACCTCTTGCACCCCACCCTTGCCAGGTGGAACACGTATCAGCACGTCACGCGAGGAACCAAAATTTTGCACTTGTGTATCGGTGAAGCCATCAGCCTCCAACTGGTGGCGCAGGCCATCTAATGCAGGTGCCTCCTTGTAGCTCACTTCCATCAAAGTGCCGCCAGTGAATTCAATGGAAAAATTCAAGCCGCGCGTCACCAGAAAAAACACTGACAGCAAAAAAGTGACCAGCGAAATAACATTGAACACCAAAGCATGGCGCATGAAGGGAATATCTTTTTTAATGCGGAAAAATTCCATAATAATCTCTCGTAGTGAGCGTGTCAGATTGATGCTTTTGGTCTATTTAGCCAAGGTCTTTTTTGCTTTTTGATTGCCTGCCGCAGGCACTGCAGGCCGCCAGACTTGACCGATGGAAAGACTATCCAGCTTGCGACGATGGCCGTAAATTAAATTAACGATCGCGCGCGAAACAACGACTGAGCTAAAAATAGAGGTCAGAATACCCAAGCAGTGAACTACCGCAAAACCACGCACCGCGCCCGACCCAAAAACAAGCAAGGCAATACCTGCAATCAAGGTTGTCACATTCGAATCCACAATCGTAGCCCAGGCACGATCATAGCCGGCCATGATTGCCGCTTGAGGAGAGCTGCCATTACGCAGCTCTTCGCGGATACGTTCATTGATCAGCACGTTTGAGTCAATCGCCATGCCTAATGCCAAAGCAATTGCCGCAATACCAGGCAAAGTTAACGTCGCTTGCAGCAAGGAAAGCAAAGCAACGAGAAACAGCAAATTGGCCGACAACGCAATGACTGATACAACCCCGAATATCAAGTAATACGCCATCATGAATACCGCAATGGCCGTAAAACCCCACAGCGTGGAATGAAAGCCCTTGGAAATATTTTCTGCGCCCAGGCTGGGGCCTATCGTGCGCTCTTCAATGATCTCCATGGGGGCGGCCAAAGAACCGG
>DIUK01000112.1:0-13163 GCA_002422995.1 Rhodocyclaceae bacterium UBA6160 | reverse complement strand
GCCATGCGCTTGCCTATGCTCTCGCGCGTAACATCCCTGAAAATCCGCGAACCTGCCGCATCCAGCGTCAAGTGGACCGCTGCGCCCTGTGTTTCGCCATCAAAGCCAGGTTGCGCATCGGTCAAGCGCTCGCCTGTGAGCACCACTTGTTTTTTCACTAACAGCGGGCGCCCCCCGCGTTCAACGTAATACTCTGTGCCAACCGGTGGCTGGCCACGCGCGGCTTGCTCCATGATGACAGCATTGCTACTGGCCTCATCGTCCACCATGCGGACTTCTAGTGTGGCCGTACGGCCGAGAATATCCTTGGCTTTTGCCGTGTCCTGCACACCCGGCAACTGCACGACCACCCGATCAGCGCCTTGCTGCTGAATAACGGGCTCGGCAACACCTAATTCGTTAATCCGATTATGCAAAGTCACAATATTTTGCTTCAACGCATAATCCTGAATCTGTTTTTCAGCGTCAGGTTTTAAGCGAGCAATCAGCTGAAGATCCTCTCCGGATTGCCCATCCGTCAGCATCAGATCAGGCTGACTATCTGCCAGTACGCGTTTAGCCGACTCACGTACGGCAATATCGCGGAAGTTGATAATAATCCCTTGCTTGTCGCGCTCAATACCGCTATGCCGAATGCTTTTCTCGCGCAACAAGCTACGCAAATCTGCACTCACCGAATCCAGCCGTTTGGAGAGCGCTCCCTTCATATCAACTTGCAACAGGAAGTGCACGCCGCCGCGTAAATCGAGCCCCAGATACATCGGCAGCGCATGAATGCTGGCGAGCCATGAAGGCGAATTAGACACAAGATTCAGCGCCACGCTATAGCTTGCATTCTCGTGGTCAGGATTGAGTGTTTTTTCAATCACATCCTTGGCTTTTAACTGTGTGTCGGTGTCACTCAAGCGCACACGCACGCTCGTCTCATTCAGGCTTAATGCCGTAGGTTGAATACGCGCTGTTTGCAAAGCAGACTCAACCGCACTCATCAAGGCGTTATCCACCTTGATGGTGGCTTTAACACTCGTCACCTGAACTGCGGGCGCCTCGCCAAAAAAATTGGGGATGGTGTACAGAAACCCAAACACCAGAGCAATGACTACCAGAAGGTTTTTCCACAACGGATAACGGTTCATGTGCGCAGACCTATTAAAACCACAGTTAAAGCCAGCACCACGCATCGTGGCGCTATGACGGACTCAAGATACAAAAAACTTAAAGATTCTTAAGCGAACCTTTAGGCAACAAAGCCGCAACAGCTGATTTTTGTACGGTAATTTCCACCGGGCCATCCTTGCCTTCAGCGACTTCCAGGCCAAGGTAGTTTTCACCCAAACGACTAATCCGCCCGACAATGCCGCCTTGCGTTAACACTTCGTCGCCCTTGGCGAGTTCAGAAATCATTTTTTGCTGTTCTTTGGCTTTGCGCATTTGCGGACGGATCATCAAAAACCACAACACCACGAACATGAAGACGATAGGCAACATGCCGATCAAACCACTCATTGGTCCTGCTGCTGCACCGCTAGCTTGAGCATACGCATTAGAAATAAACACTGAACTCTCCTGTAAAAATAAAGCCCTAAATAACGCAAATTAGGGCTGATTAAAAATCAATAAAAAACAACTAAAACTTCGCGTTTGATTATACCTGCTCGCCCCCGCGCGACTGATGAAAGCGGCGGGTAAAGTCCGTAAACTCACCGGCGGCAATCGCCGTGCGCATTTCCGCCATCAGGATTTGGTAATAAAACAAATTGTGGATGGTATTTAGCCGAGCACCAAGAATCTCCCCTGTACGATGCAAGTGATGCAAATACGCGCGCGTAAAGTTCTGACAGGTATAGCAACCACAGGTTTCATCCAGCGGACGCGTGTCAGCCTTATATTGCGCATTTTTAATCTTGATGTCGCCATGCCGCGTGAATAACCAGCCATTCCTCGCGTTGCGCGTGGGCATCACGCAATCGAACATATCTATGCCTTGCCCAACGGCAAACACCAAGTCCTCAGGTGTGCCCACACCCATCAAATAGCGCGGTTTATCTTGCGGCAACTGCGGCGCGGTGTGCGCCAGAATACGGGTGAACTCCTCTTTCGGCTCGCCCACCGACAAACCGCCAATGGCATAACCATCAAAACCAATGTCTTTTAACTCGGCCAGAGATTCATCGCGCAACACTTCGTGCATGCCGCCTTGCACAATGCCAAACAAGGCATTGACGTTATTTAGCCGATCATGCTCGTCCCGGGAGCGCCGCGCCCAGCGTAGCGATAAGCGCATGGATTCGGCAGCTTGATCGAGCGTTGCGGGGTAAGGCGTGCATTCGTCAAAAATCATGACAATATCGGAATTCAACACCTGCTGAATCTGCATGGAAATTTCCGGCGTGAGGAATAGTCGATCGCCGTTGATCGGGGAAGCGAATTTCACCCCCTCTTCGGAAATCTTGCGCAGCTCACCCAACGAAAAAACCTGGAAACCACCCGAATCGGTCAGAATCGGTTTATCCCACCCCATAAAGCGATGCAAGCCACCGTGCGCCGCAATGACCTCCAGCCCTGGGCGCAGCCACAGGTGGAATGTGTTGCCCAACACCACTTGCGCGCCCATCTCCACCAGCTCATTGGGCGCCATGGCTTTGACAGTGCCATACGTGCCCACTGGCATAAACACCGGCGTTTCCACCACGCCATGCGCCAGGGCTATCTGGCCACGACGCGACGCGCCATCCTGAGCGAGAAGATTAAATTTCATGGGTTTGCTTTCAGGTTTGCTTGCGGATTGTTTTTGCGCGTGAGCCACATCGCATCGCCATAACTAAAGAAGCGGTAGCCTTGTTCGATCGCATGCCCGTAAGCCTGGCGAATTTCTTTCATGCCGGCAAATGCTGAAACCAGCATGAGCAAGGTGGATTTGGGTAAATGGAAATTCGTCAGCAAAGCATCCACTACCTTGAATTCATAGCCCGGTGTGATAAATATCGCCGTCTCGCCAGCGCCGACTTTTACAGCAGACAACACACCACTACTCATTGCAGCCGATTCGAGCGCCCGCAGCGAGGTCGTGCCCACAGCCACCACGCGTCCGCCACGTGCACGCGTTGCCGCGACCGCATCTGCTGTTGCTTGCGGAATAGTGTAGCGTTCGGTATGCATGTGATGCTCGGCTAAGGCTTCTGTACGCACCGGCTGGAACGTGCCCGCGCCGACATGCAGCGTGACATAAGCCACCGCCACCCCCTGCGCCTGTATTTTTTTCAACAAATCCTCATCAAAATGCAGCCCGGCCGTAGGCGCTGCAACCGAGCCCGTCTCGTTGGCATACACGGTTTGATAGCGCGTCTCGTCAGGCATCGCGGCTGCGCGAGCGATGTAAGGCGGCAGCGGCAAGCGGCCATGCGTCTCAATAATGTCCAGCGCATTCCCCGGCAGACGCAAGCGATAAAACTCGCCCTCCCTGCCTAGCACATCGACGTTTAACAAGCCTTCCAAAATCAGTTGAGTCCCGGGCTTGGGCGACTTGCTGGCACGCACCTGGGCGAGCACCTCAGCGCCCCCAACAATGCGCTCAACCAGCACTTCCACCTGACCGCCACTGGCTTTCACGCCTTGCAGCCGTGCGTGCATCACGCGGCTGTCATTCATCACCAGTAAATCGCCCGGCTGCAACAGGCTGGGTAAATCAGTGATGCGCAGATCGCACAAAGGGCCTGCGCTGGCATTCAGCAAGCGGCTGGCCGAGCGCTCGGCCAAAGGTGCTTGCGCAATCAAGCGCTGCGGCAAGGCGTAGTCAAAATCAGCCAACGTGAGGGCAGTTTTTATTGCAGTCATCAAATGAGAGGGTTCGGGATGGGCCGGTAAAAAATAGCAGCTAACTCTAGCTATCGGCCAAGTTGCGTCTTATGCCGTTAGCCCAAAAAGAGCGGACAGGGCAGGAAAGGCCACATTAGGCCATGCGTTCCCGCCTTGATTTCTTCTGCTATCAAACAATACGAAGAACAATACGAAAATTTAGCGAAAGATTTATCGAAGGATTTTTCGAAAAATTTATCCGAGAAAAGGATGACGCAACACAATGGTTTCTTCGCGGTCAGGCCCGGTTGAAATCATGTCGACAGGCACACCACACAACGTCTCCATACGCTGGATATAGGCACGCGCCTCTGTGGGCAGACCGTCCACCGTTTTCACGCCGACAGTACTGCCTTGCCAGCCGGGCAGGGATTCATAAATCGGTTCGCAACACGCCAGCTCGTCCGCGCCAACCGGCAAAATGTCCGAGATTTGCCCGTTAATACGATAGCCCGTGCAGATTTTCAGTTCTTCCACACCGTCCAGCACATCCAGCTTGGTAATGCACAAGCCAGAAACGCCATTGATCTGGATCGCACGTTTTAACGCTGCCGCATCAAACCAGCCGCAACGCCGCGCGCGGCCAGTGGTCGCACCAAACTCGTGGCCCTTGGTGGCCATGTGCTTGCCGACGGGGTCTTGCTTGTCCACCGCATCGTAAAGCTCGGTCGGGAAAGGCCCGCCGCCCACCCGCGTGGTGTAGGCCTTGGTAATACCCAGGACATAATGCAGCATGCTGGGGCCCACGCCCGCGCCCGCTGCTGCTGCACCGGCCACGCAGTTGGAGGAAGTCACAAACGGATACGTGCCGTGGTCAATATCCAGCAAGGTGCCTTGCGCGCCTTCAAATAGCAGATTCGCACCCGCTTTGTGTGCGTCATACAAGGCACGTGGCACATCGGCAATCATCTTGATCAAGCGCGGCGCCATGGCCATCGTCTCATCCAGCGTTTTCTGGAAATCCACGGGCGCTGCCTGGTGATAATGCGTTAACACGAAGTTGTGATATTCCAGGATCTCAGCTAAGCGCTCTGCAAACCGCACCGGCTTGGTCAAGTCTTGCAGACGAATCGCTCGCCGCGCTACTTTGTCTTCATAGGCCGGACCAATACCGCGTCCCGTCGTGCCTATTTTGTTAATGCCACGTGCCGCTTCGCGGGCAACATCAATCGCCTGGTGATACGGCAAAATCAGGGGGCAGGCTTCAGAGAGCTTCAAGCGCGACTCTGCATCAATGCCTGCGGCTTTCAATTCATCCAGCTCTTTGAGCAAGGCTTCTGGCGAGAGCACCACGCCGTTGCCAATGTAGCAAGTCACACCACCCCGCAAAATACCGGAAGGCACCAGATGCAGCACGGTTTTCTTGCCGCCAATAACCAGCGTGTGACCGGCGTTATGTCCGCCCTGAAAGCGCACCACGCCTTGTGCATGATCGGTAAGCCAATCGACAATCTTGCCCTTGCCTTCATCACCCCACTGCGTCCCAATTACTACAACATTTCTGGCCATTTCAATCTTCTCTCAGAGGTTCTACGATCCATTTACCCGCACGCCAAACTAGCGCGCGATCACAATCTGCGGCACGCCAGGCACCCTCATGCCCAGGCAGGGCAAACATCACACGCTCACCTGCAGCGCGCAACTGCTTGACTTGCACCAGTAGCGCTGCATTATCCTCTGGTTGATCAAGCCACGGCGCCAACACGCCGCCCTTGCGCTTCTCCTTGAACGAGAGGCGTGCAATTTCGCGCAAATCCAAGGAAAAACCAGTCGCAGGCCGCGCCCTGCCATAGGCCTCACCCAAACCATCATAACGCCCGCCCAGCGCCACAGCCGTTGCGCTACCCGCACAATAAGCGGCCATGACCACGCCCGTATGGTAGTTATAGCCTCGCAAATCGGCCAGATCAAAACCGATGGACACGTCGGTCACATGTGTCAGACTCTCTGCCATGCGGTGCAAATCAGCCAGCGCAGCAGTAATGACGGGTAAGGTGGGCAAAGCACTCGCTGCCGCTTGCAACACATCAGCATCCCCTTGCAAGCTGGGCAAGATCAAAAAAGCCGAGCGCAAAGGCTCATTGACCTTTGCCAGCAACTCACGCAAAAGCGGGATGTCTTTACCCTGCAAAGCAAGAAAAACATCTTCTGCCTGCACTTCATCAAAATGCGCCGCTGCGCTTAAAGCATTGAATATCGCTGCGTGGCCAAACTCCAGACGTACAGTCTGGATACCGCACAAATGGAGCGTGGAAGCGAGCAGGCCCACCACTTCGATATCCGCTTCCAAACCACGGTGTCCGTACAACTCCGCGCCAATTTGCAAAGGCTCCCGCGTGGCTTCAAATGACGCCGGCAAGGTATGCAACACGCTACCGCAATAACACAAGCGCGTCACGCCCTCCCGGTTCAGCATATGGGCATCAATCCGCGCTGCTTGCGGCGTAATGTCTGCGCGCACTCCCATGCTGCGACCAGAGAGCTGGTCGACCAATTTGAAGGTACGCAAGTCAAGATGGCTACGATTGCCCGGCAATAGCGACTCGACAAATTCGAGCATAGGCGGCATAACAAGTTCGTAACCGTAGCTGGCAAACTCATCCAGCAAACGCCGCCGTAATGTCTCTATATGCGCCGCTTCACAAGGCAGGACATCGGCGATAGATTCAGGCAACAGCCAGCGACGATTTCCCATGCTTAGCGCTGTAATGTGATTAAAAGCAAGCCAAGCAGCACGGACGACAAACCGATAAAACGAATTTGACCATCGGTTAACTCGGTCAAGCGACGAAACATATTGCGCCACGCTTGCGGTGCTAAAAATGGCATCAAGCCTTCTAGCACGAGCATTAAGGCTAACGCAAGAAGCAGGGGTTTAACGATCATTCGGAAGTAACCTTGGTCGATTCAATGACATCAAATGGCGCTTCTTATTTGCCACGTCCGCTACTCTTCAAATACTTGAAGAACTCAGAGTTTGGCTCGACAACCATTAAATCGCTCTTGTTTTTAAAGCTTGCCCGATAAGCTTCCATGCTGCGATAAAAAGCATAAAACTCGGGATTTTCCCCAAACGCCTGAGCGTAAATTGCAGCGGCCTTTGCATCGCCCTCACCTTTGACCTGCTGCGCATCACGATACGCCTCAGCGATGATTACTTCACTTTGCCGATCAGCATTCGCGCGAATCTTTTCTGAATCTGCCGCGCCCTCCGAGCGCAACTCATTCGCGACCCGCTTGCGTTCTGTTTCCATGCGACGATAAACAGAGTCGGAAACTTCTGGTGGTAAATCAACGCGCTTTAAGCGCACATCCACAATTTCAACGCCTATGGCGCGCATATCCGCATCAGCTTTTTTCTGCACTTCTATCATGATGCTGTCGCGCTTACCTGACACCACATCATGCACCGTGCGACGGCCAAACTCTTCACGCAAACCTGAATTCACGGTTTGCATCAAGCGCGTTCTAGCGACAGCTTCATCGCCACCGACAGAAATGTAGTATTGCTTCACATTGTGAATGCGCCACTTGACGAAGGAATCCACCAGCACAGGCTTTTTCTCTGCCGTTAAAAAGCGTTCCGGCTCAGCGGAGTCAAGTGTCAAAATGCGTTTATCAAAAAACTTCACATTTTGGATCATAGGCCATTTGAATACCAAGCCCGGTTCAGAGATAACAGACTTGACTTCGCCCAACTGAAAAATAATCGCGTACTGGCGCTGATCAACTGAAAAAATCGTCATGGCCGACAGCACCAGAAAACCAAAAATGACGGACAACAAGAGTGATATTGAGCGTTGCATTAGCGATCTCCCCGATCACGCGAGAGCGATCGATATCCCGCGCGAGCATCCCCTGGCGCGGCCTTTTCTAATTGCGGTGGCGCGCCAGGCGTAAATGTCGGCGCTGGCGATACGGCAGAAGGCATGCTGCTGCCAACCTCCGGTTTTACCGCCGACTCAACACCTGCAGCCTGAGCTTGCATGAGTTTATCCAACGGCAAATACAGCAAATTCCCATTCCCCTTGGCATCAATCATCACCTTGGTTGTATTCGAATATATCTGCTGCACGGTATCCAAATACATTCGGCTGCGTGTCACTTCAGGTGCTTTTCTATACTCAACCAACACCTGCTTAAAACGCGCCGCATCACCCTCGGCCGTCGCAATAATTCGCTGCTTGTAACCGTTGGATTCTTCCATCAACCGCGACGCCGCACCTCGGGCACGGGGAATCACGTCGTTAGCGTATGCCTGGCCCTCATTTTTGGCGCGCTCACGGTCTTGCCCCGCTTTCACCGCATCATCAAATGCGGCTTGTACTTGCTCAGGCGGTTGTGTGCCTTGCATGCTCACCGAGCGAACTTGAATACCCGTTTTATAGCGATCCAGTATTTCCTGAATCAGCTTTTGCGTATGAGCAGCAATTTGGTCACGCCCTTCGTACAAGACAAAGTCCATCTTGCTTTTGCCTACAATTTCACGAATGGCAGTTTCTGATGCCTGCATCACCGTTTCATCGGGATTGCGATTATTGAACAAATAGGCTTTGGGATCTTTAAGCAAATACTGCACAGCAAATTGCACACTCACAATATTTTCATCATCCGTAAGCATCAATGCTTCCTGCGGAACCTTATTTTTATCTGTGCCACGATAACCAACCTCCAGCGTACGCACGCCCGTCAAATTAACCACCGAGTGGGACTCAATGGGCCACGGGAGACGCCAGCGCAAACCTGGGTCAGTCATTTCCTTGAAGGCACCGAACTGTAATACCACACCCCGTTGCGAGGCATCCACAGTGTACAAACCGCTACCCAACCAAATCACTGCCACGATCGCAGCCAAAATGCCTGCCCCACCGCCAAACTGTCTAGGGCTCAAGGATGGCATGCCGCCATTCCCTACGCCTCCACCTCCTCGCTGAGGAGATGCTTTATTGCCAAACAAGCCCGATAAGCGGCGATTCATATCACGCCATAAATCGTCAAGGTCAGGCGGCCCTTGCTTGCCACCATTTTTCTCTCCATCGGGTTTATTACCCCAGCCATGATCGTTCAATGACATCAAAATACCTGTGATCACAATAAATGAACCCCGCAAAACTTCGTTAACTTATGACGCTACGCTATCGACTTGTAGCAAGAAATAACAAAAAAATGAAACCACTCAAGATTGGCAAAAAACTCGATATAAACAGCGATAAATAAGTGCTTATTTACCCCATCCCAAGGGCGAAAATGTTACCACACTCAGACGCGCAAGCTCGGCGGAAAAGCTCTCAAACAGGCGAATAGCTCGGACTATCAACACTGGAACCAGACGAGCAACACATCTGAAAAAGCATCAACTGCCACGCTAAATAGCCAGGATCAGCAGTTTTTTGAAATTACGCTTCCTCGTCAGAAGCCTGGGAGAAATCCACGGCACGAACAGGCACAATGGTTGAGATTGCATGCTTATAAACCATTTGCGTGACAGTATTTTTGAGCAACACAACATATTGATCAAACGAATCAATTTGTCCTTGCAATTTAATGCCATTCACCAAATAAACCGCGACAGGCACATGCTCGCGCCGCAAAATATTCAAAAATGGGTCTTGTAACATTTGCCCTTTATTACTCATGAGTGACATCCTTCTTCTTTAGATAATTCTGATCGTTCGTGAAATGGAAAATCTGTATTGAATCATGCTAGCTTAAAAAATACCTTATACATTGAGCATTCTAACGCCGTATCACCAGCGCCGACTTTTCATCGGAGATATACAACAGCATGCTACCTGATGAACGCTAACGCTCCGTAGAAAATGGGTTTTTCGAAGTCTTGTATTGAACCCGCAATGGCGTGCCTTGCAACTTGAACGCCTCCAAAAAATAACGTTCAAGAAAGCGCGTATAAGACGCTGGAATACGCTCAAGCGCATTACCATGCACAACAATAATCGGTGGATTGCTGCCACCCTGGTGCGCATAGCGCAGCTTCGGCCGGAACAAGCCATGTCGTGGTGGCGTTTGCTTTTCCACTGCCGAAATCAATACACGTGTCAGTTTAGGCGTTGCCATTTTTGCCATTGCTGCAGCATAGGCGCGATCCACCGATGCTAAAACCCCGGCAATTCCCTGCCCCTTCTTGGCCGAGATGTAATGCACCTGGGCAAAACCCAAGAAGTTAAGCTTATGCTCGATTGCCGCCTTTATTTGCTCACGCCGATAGGTGTCCACCGCATCCCATTTATTGACAGCAACGACCAAGGCGCGCCCGGCATCCACACAAAACCCGGCAATGTGCGCGTCTTGATCGGAAATATCCTGACTGGCATCCACCATCAAAACTACCACATTGGACTCTTCAACTGCCTGCAGGGTTTTGATCACCGAGAATTTTTCTATGGTCTCAAAAACCCGCCCTTTGCGACGTAACCCAGCAGTATCAATCAGCGTGTAGGCTTTGCCATTACGCTCGAAGGGAATTTCTATCGCATCGCGCGTCGTGCCCGGCATATCAAATGCAATGACACGATCTTCACCCAGCAACGTATTGATCAGCGTGCTCTTGCCCACATTTGGCCGCCCGGCAATCGCCACGCGCGGACCTTCGCCGCTATCTGGCGAGTCTTCTTCCACAGAAAATGACGCCAGCGCCAACTCCACCAGCTCGCGCACGCCATCGCCATGCGCGGCGGAAATCACGCAGGGCGCACCGCACCCCAGTTCGTAAAACTCGGCCCCCACCACCTCACGGTTCATGCCTTCGCCTTTATTGACGGCCAACAGCACGGGGCGCCCGCTCCGGCGCAGCAAATCGGCAATAACCTTGTCTTGCGGCGTCAAGCCAGCGCGTGCATCAACAATAAACAGCAGCATGTCCGCCTCAGCAATTGCCGCTTCCGCCTGCCGCGCCATCTCATGCACAATGCCTTCTTTTGCCTGCGGCTCAAAACCGCCGGTATCGACCACCAAATGGGGCTTATTGCCCATGCGGCCATGCCCGTAATGACGATCCCGCGTGAGGCCGGGTTGATCAGCCACCAGCGCATCGCGCGAACGGGTCAAGCGGTTAAAAAGCGTCGACTTGCCCACATTGGGGCGGCCAACAATGACCAAAGTAGGTTTCATTAATTATTTAACTGCCATTCCATAGAGACCACCATTCACGGTTTGCAAAACAAACCCTGTTGCCGACAGTATCGGATCCGCACGAACTGCACTGCCATCCGTCTTCGCTCGACCCACTAACGCACCCGTATCGTGGTGCAAAACATGCACCCACCCTTGTCCATCGGCCACCACAATCATGTCATTAACCACTACCGGCTTGCCTGGGCTGCGCGTGATCAGCTTATCGTTTGTCCAGACACTTGCACCGCTATCCACACTTAAAGCGTGCACACGCCCTTTGGTATCACTGACATAAATGTGCTGCCCATCTGCTGCCAACCCAACGGTAGAAGACATTTCCCGTGCCCAGAGTTGCGTACCGCTGCTTGCATCAAAACACGCGATACGTCCCTGATAGGCCACAGCACAGACAGCACTGCCAACAACCAACGGCGTGCTGGTGACATCCGTGATGCGCTCTAACTCGGTGGTTCCTTTGGGCGTTGCCACTGTTGCCTCCCAGGCAGGGCTGCCATTGCTATTAGACAACGCAACCAGCTTTCCGCCTGCAAAACCGGCAAAACTCATCTTGCCCGTATTGAGCACGCTGGCATAGGAGCGCAACGCCAGCGCAGGCACATTGCGCTGGTACATCCAGCGGCGCTTGCCATCGGCAGCATCTAATCCAATAATGCGGGAATCGCCCGATCGAACCACCACCAACCCATCTGCAATGGCTGGCGGCGCTAATACCTCCGAGCTTGCCAGCGCCTTCCATAAACTTTTGCCAGACGTCGCATCAAAAGCCAGGACCTCACCCTTGACGGTGCTGACAACCACCATCTTGCCGTCACTCCCAACACCGCCTGAAATCAACTGCCCTGTGGCAATACGCCACACCTGCTTCCCCTGATCCCAGCGCGCTAGCGCCCCTTCTGCAGAAGCGGCATACACGCTGCCATCAACCACGGCAGGTAACAAGCTGTACTCATTTGCGCTACCAATACTTGCTTGCCATGTCGTACTCACCGCAACTTTAGATTCAAGTACAGGCAGCTCATTGACTTTAGCTTGAGGTTTGCTGGTGCTAAACGGGTTCAAACTATCCAGTGATATACATCCTGACAACAGCAGCAGGGCAGTTAAAGCGCAGAATGAATGCTTTACTTGCCTTGTTGCCTGATCCACACGACCTCGCACACTCACGGCGCTGCCCCTTGATCTGAAGACGCTGCTGACTTGGTGATCCTGGATGGATCTGCCACGTTTGTCACATTTAACGCATCACGCTTGATTTGCACGATGTCGCGATAAGCGGTACGCCCTGAGATGCCAGTGGTTTTTTCTGCCGCATCAATGCTTGCCAAAGCGGCATCGTAAGCAGTTGCCGCAGCGGCCATATCACCCTTCGCGTAATAAATATCTCCCCGCAAATCAGCATAACGTGGCGCAAAAGCCACGGGATGGGATACATTCAATTCTGCTAATGCCTCGTCAAAAGCACGCTCATCCAGCATCACCGAAGCTAAACGCAAACGCGCCAAGGCACGCAAACCCTCATCTTTCGCATTTTTTGCAGCCCATGCCAACTGAGCACGTGCCGTTTTCGTATCTTTTTGATCGACCCCCACGCGAGCGGCAATCAAGGCACCCATACCGGCATAACTGGTGCCAGCATATTTATCGATCAGCTCACCACTTAATAACTTCACTTGACTCGTGTCATTTTTTACAACGGCCTGCTGCAGGCTGGAATAAACAGCAGCGGCTTTGCCCGATTGCTGACTCTGCCACCACGCCCACCCTTGCCAAGCGGCAAAACCGACAGAAATCACCAGCGCGATGCCAATCACCCGCTTGCCATGTTGTTGCCACCACGTTTTCAGCTCTGCTAATTGTTCTTGCTCTTCAAGATCAAAAGTTGCCATTGTCATCTTCCATAGTAAAAAGAAGCTCGCTCATGTGATCAGCGAGCTCATCAAAATTAACCCTCATCTGCACCGGGCTACGCTCTTGCTCGAATCCCTGAGCCACTTGTTCAGCTTGCGGCTTTTCAGTTTCCTCATCCAATCTGCGTAAAGGCTTCACGCTCACAGCGTTAGCCGCCGTCTCATCATCGCCGACAATTAAAGCCAAGGGCGCACCCGATGCATCCGCTTTTTTCATCTGTGACTTGAAGCTGCCGCCACCACAATGCA
>DIUK01000104.1 GCA_002422995.1 Rhodocyclaceae bacterium UBA6160 | reverse complement strand
TTGGGGCTGGGCAAGCTGTCGGTCGGCCCGCCATATTTCAATACTGTTTTTGTGCCAGTCATGGTGCCGCTGCTGCTGCTGATCGCGGTGGGCCCGATGGCGCGCTGGAAGCAGGCGGATTTGAAAGACATGGCGCGCCGTTTGCGCATCAGCCTGCTGTTGTCTTTGATTGCGGGTGTGGCGTTGCCACAATTGATGGGCGTGTGGACGCCGCTGACAGCGATGGGTTGCTTGCTGGCCGTGTGGATTGCATCAAGCACGATTTTCCAGATTATTGAACGTCTGAAGATTGGTGGAGGCAATGCGTCGGCCTCTTTCTGGGGCATGCATCTCGCGCACTTCGGCATTGCCGTATTTGTCATTGGCGTAACGCTGGTAGGCGGCTATCAGGAAGAAAAAGATGTGCGCATGCAGGCGGGCGAGACGGTCAGCGTGGGCGGTTATCAATTGCGCCTGATCGGCATTCACGCAGCAACCGGGCCTAACTATCGTGCTGATGTTGGCACGTTCGAATTATCAAAAAATGGCCGCGCGCTAAAGACGCTGCATCCGCAAAAGCGCCACTATTTTTCTTCACAAATGCCGATGACGGAAGCAGCGATTGACGCTGGTTTTACTCGTGATATCTATGTCTCGCTGGGCGAACCCCTGGATCAGCCGAAGGGCGAACAGGGAGCATGGAGTGTGCGGGTTTACTTCAAGCCCTTCGTCGGCTGGATATGGGGCGGGTGTCTGTTGATGGCCGCCGGAGGTTTTCTGGCGCTGCTTGACCGCCGTTATCGTCTGCGCCTCAAGGCGGCCGTAGCGATACCTGGTAGCGTATCCGCATGAAGCGTTTTTTGCTGCCCCTGGCGGCCTTTGCCGTGCTGGTGGTTTTTCTGGCCATCGGCCTCACGCATGATCCGCGCGAGGTGCCTTCGCCGCTGATCGGCAAACCGGCACCGGCCTTCACGCTGCCGCAGCTGCATGATGCAAGCAAAAACTTTTCTGTCGCCGACATGAAGGGGCAGGTTTGGCTGCTGAATGTCTGGGCCTCGTGGTGCGTTTCGTGTCGCGAGGAGCATCCGTTGCTGGTGGAGTTTGCCAAGACTCATGCCGTGCCGGTTATTGGTCTGGATTACAAGGATCAAGTAGCGGATGCCAAGCAGTGGCTTGAAAAACTGGGCAACCCGTATACGCAGATTGCCGTCGATAGCGATGGCCGCGTCGGCATCGACTATGGCGTGTACGGCGTGCCGGAAACCTATGTCATCGACAAACAGGGCATTATCCGCATGAAGCACACCGGGCCGATTACGCCCGCATCGCTGGCGCAAAAAATTCTTCCCCTCGTTAAGGATCTGTCGCAATGAAGCGTTGGCTTGTATGCCTGTTTATCGTGCTGGCAGCCAGAATGGCTTTTGCCGCAGAAGCACCGCTGCTGGCGGCTGACGAGACCGTGGAAAAACGTTTGGTGGCGATCAGCGAAGAGCTCCGCTGCCTCGTTTGCCAGAACGAATCTCTGGCGGGCTCGCGGGCTGATCTGGCGAATGACCTGAGGCGCGAGATACGCAAAATGATTGCCGAGGGTAAAACCGATCAGGAAATTCTTGATTTCATGGTCGCGCGGTATGGCGATTTTGTGCTCTACCGACCACCGGTCAAGCCGACTACATGGTTACTGTGGGGCGGGCCATTTTTGCTCATGGGGGGCGGCTTGATCACCTTGATCTGGCTGCTGCGCCGTCGTCGCCAGCTCGTTGCAACGTCTGGGCTTTCTGATGAGCAACGCACGCTGGCTGCATCCTTGCTGGATAAAACGGATCAATAAAAACGCATGATACTTTTTACTTTCGCCGTTACGGCGCTGCTGCTGGTTACCCTTATTTCATTGTTGTACCCCTGGTGGCGCAGGCGAACAGCGCAGCACCGTGCCACCAGTGCCATCCCGCTGGATACCGCCGCGCATAATTTTCCGGCTCTGCTCAACACCACGATCCACCGCGATCGTCTGGCAGAGATTGAACGCGACTATAAAAATGGCGTGATCTCCGCAACGGGTTATGCGCAAGCGCAAGAAGAATTGCAACGGCAGTTACTTGAGGATGTCTCGCAGCCACAGGATATCAGTGCGTCCGGCGCTAAATCCTGGCGTGATGGATTGGCGTTGAGTGTCTTTGTTTGTGTGCTTGCGACAGGCTTGTATTTCCTGGTGGGCAATCCTGCAGGGCTGACTGAAGGCGCCACCCGCAACGATAATGCAGAAGCCTTGGCCAAAGTGAATGCGCTGATTGCCAAACTGGAAGAAAAAATGCAGAAGAATCCGGATAACCCCGAAGGCTGGGCGATGCTTGCACGAGCTTATAGGCTCACGGGTCGGCTGGATGAGGCCGAGCGTGCGCTGGGGCGAGTTGGGCCCAAGATCAATCAGGATGCCGCATTGTTGGCTGATCTGGCTGAAATTCTGGCGCAAAAAAATGGCAGCCTTGCCGGCCGTCCTGGCGAGCTGATTTTGCAAGCGCTAAAGCTTGAACCTAATAATGGCAAAGCGCTTTATTTTGCAGGCGCAGCAGCGTTTGAAGAAGCTCGATATAACGTGGCCATTGCGCATTGGGAGCAACTGAAAAAGCAGTTTGATCCCGGTTCAGAGGAAGTGCGCAATATTGCCGCAGGTATCGCCAAGGCGCGCGAGGCGGGTGGGATAAAAGTCGGCGCTGATGATACGGCGCCAGTAGCCAAAGCGACTAATGTAACTGCTGCACCTGATACGGCGATCGCCAGCGCCGTTAGCGGTCGCGTGGCGCTTAGCCCTGCGCTACGCGCGCAAACCAAACCGGATGAAACGGTTTTCATTTTCGCCCGTGCCGTGAATGGACCGCGCATGCCGCTGGCTATTCAACAAGCCCGCGTAGCTGATTTGCCGCTGGATTTTCATTTGGATGACACGCAGGCGATGGCGCCGGAAAATAAAATCTCGACAGCGAAAGAGTTACGCATTGAAGTCCGGGTATCTAAAACCGGGCAGGCCATGCCTGCCAGTGGTGATTTAACTGGCAGCAGCGCGCCGGTAAAGCCGGGGACAAAAGGCATTCAGGTAGTGATTGACCAGGTGGTCAAGTAAGCATTGTCCAGGCTGTGTATTTTTAGCTGAACAATTTTTCCACCCGCAACAGGGTGAGCAAACCCATCGAGGCGAAGATGCCTGCGGCAATCCGATGGACAAGTTTCATGGGGATTTTTTCAGCAAATTTGTTGCCAACAAAAACAGCGGGTACATCGGCCAGCAACATGCCCAGCGTCGTGCCTGCAATAACGAGCGCTGGCGTGGCGTAGTGCGCGGCGAGCGCGACGGTGGCGAGCTGGGTTTTGTCACCCATTTCAGCGAGAAAGAAGGTGACCAGGGTCGCACCAAAAACGCCCATGCGCTGGGCGACTTGCGTTTCTTCTTCCTCGATCTCATCTGGAATCAAGGTCCAGATCGCCATGCCGATAAACGATAAACCCAGAATCCAGCGCATGACCTCCGGACTCAGCAGGCTGGTAATCCATGCGCCCAGCGCGCCGGCCAGGCCATGATTGATGAGCGTTGCACAAAGAATGCCGAGGATGATGGGCACTGGTTTTTTAAAACGCGCAGCCAGGATAAAAGCCAGTAACTGTGTTTTGTCGCCCATTTCAGCGAGGGCGACAACACCCGTGGAAATAAGTAAGGATTCCATAAATTTGATTTATCGGGATGGCGCACTGCGGCAAAAACAGGTTGCGCGCTGTCAGTAGTGTGGCGGAATTTCTGCGCGCGGGTCGGCGGGTTGATTTAATGCCTCGGCAGCGTCTGTGGAATCAGTGGTTTGACTTTGCCGATAAAGCTCACGCATTTGCGCTTGCAGCAGATCAATTTGCTGCTGTTGTCGAAAGAGAGTGTGGTTGAGTGCGTCAATGGCGTCTTCGGCAAGATTAAGCTTGATTTCGAGTTCGGTCAGTCGTGGTTCCATAAAATTTTATTTTAGGCAAGTGCAGGTTGTTTGACTTTGAACCACAGCGCGTAGAGCGCGGGTAAAAAGAGCAGCGTGATGAGCGTGCCAACCAGGGTACCGCCGATAAGCACATAAGCCATTGGCCCCCACTGGGCATCGGTGGTGAGCGGCACAAAGGCAAATGCAGCGGCGACTGCCGTTAGCAGCACAGGGCGCGTGCGCTGCACGGTAGCTTCGCGCAGGGCAGTCCAGGAGGGCATGCCCAACGCCAGATTGTCGTCAATTTGTTTGGTCAGGATGAGTGTATTGCGCATCAGGATGCCTGCTAAGCCAATCAAGCCCAGCAGGGCGATAAAGCCGAAGGGCTTGTTGGCCAGCAAAAGCGCCGGTGTTGCGCCAATCACGCCCAAGGGCGCCGTTGCCAGCACCATGAAGGTGCCAGAAAAACTGCGCATTTGCAGCATGATGATGGTCAGCATCATGGCCAGCATGACAGGCTGCATTTTTTGAATCGCTGCTTCATCTTCCAGCGCGGTTTCATTGGTGCCGCCAATTTCGATGCGGTAGCCATCCGGGAGACTGGCACGCATGGGCGCCAGTTTTTTCCAGAGTGTGGCCATGATGTCCGAGGCTTCAGCATCGCCTTTGATATCGCTATGCACAGCAATAAACGGACTGCGGTTGTAGCGCATGAGCACAGGGTCTTCGTTGCGAACTTCAATCAACCCGGCTTGTGCCAGCGTGATATTTCGTCCGTCCTGGGTTTTGATCGGGGTGTCGGCCAGCGAGCGGCTGGCATCAGGCTTGATGCGCACCAGCAGCTGCACACTGCGAATGTCTTCGCGCAATTGAATGGCTGGTAAACCACCCCAGCCCAGTTGCAGCTGGCTGGCTAATTCGCGCGGGGTGAGGCCAATGGCGCGCAGGCGATCAGCATCGAGTTTGATGTGCATGACAGGTACCCGGTCGCCCCAGTCAAGATGCGCATCGGCGACATTAGGGTGTTGTGCCATCAAGTCGCGCATGTCGCTGGCAATTTTTCTCACGACTTGCGGATCCGGTCCGATGGCTCGAAAGCCCACTGGCCAGATAATCGGGGGGCCCAGTTGCAGTCGATGCACGCGCACACGTGCTTCGGGAAAGTCCCCTTGATCCACACGGCGTTGCAGGTCGGCAATGACTGCGTCACGTGCTTCGCGGTTTTTTGCCATGGCAACAATCTTGGCAAAGGCGGGGTTGGGCGGCTCTTGATTGAGGCCGAGAAAAAAGCGTGGCGCGCCTGCACCCACGTAAGCGGCGACTGAGGTGATTTCTTTTTTGTCTTGCAAAATGCCTTCAATGCGGTTGACGAGTCGATCGGTCGCTGCAAAGCTGCTGCCTTCAGGCAAGAAGACGGTGACCAACACTTCGGCACGGTCTGAATTAGGGAAGAAATGTTTTTTGACGACAAAGTTCAGTCCCAGCAACGAGATGATAAAAATGCCCAAGGTTGCCAGGACGACTTTTTTGCGATGCACGATGCAAGCTTCGATCAAACCACGCAAGCGGCGATAAGTGGACGTTTCGTATTGAGCGCTGTGCAGGCCATGAGCATTTTTTTCATCAGCAGGTGTTGTGTTGCTGTGTGAGTTTTTGTCTGAATTGCCTAAAAGTTGTACGCCAAGATAAGGTGTAAAAGTCACGGCTACAAGCCACGAGGCGAGCAGGGCAAAGCCCAGGACCCAGAAAATGTTGCCTGCATATTCGCCCACGCCGGACTGGGCAAATGCAATCGGGAAAAAGCCGATCACGGCGATCAGCGTGCCGGACAGCATGGGTGCTGCAGTCGCCTTCCAGATGTGCGCGGCGGCTTCTATCCGGTTCCAGCCATCGTTGATTTTCACCAGCATCATCTCGATAGCGATAATCGCGTCATCTACCAATAGGCCGAGTGCGATGATCAAGGCGCCAAGCGACATTCTGTCCAGGCTGATGCCGCGCAGTTGCATGAGCAAAAATGCCATGCCGAGCGTTAGCGGCACAGTGATGCCGACAATCAGCCCGGCGCGCAGGCCGAGCGCAAAAAAACTCACCAGCATGACAACCGCCACGGCGATCAAAAACTTCAACTGAAACAGGTTGACCGCACCCGCAATGACTGCCCCCTGGTTAATATATTTATCAAATGTCATGCCGGCAGGCAAGGTGCGGGTCAGCTCATCATGCACTGCGTCCAGCCGCGCGCCTAATGCCAGGCCATCTTCACCAGGTTGCATCACTACGCCAATGACAATCGACTCCTGCCCATTGACGCGAATCAGATAGTTTGGCGGATCCTCATAGCCGCGTTCAACCCGGGCAATGTCGCCCAGGCGAATCAGCCGTTCACCGATACGGATTGGCACCGCGCGAATGGCCTCCAGATCGGCCAGATCTGCATCTACTCGCCAGTAAAGTCGCGGCCCGCGTGTTTCAATCAGACCTGCAGGCATCAAGCGGTTGTAAGCATCCAGTGCATCAATCACTTGGGCTGACTGCACGCCCAGACTGCTCATTTGTTGCGGGTTTAAGTCCACAAACACGCGTTGCGGACGCTCGCCAATAAGACGTACTTTTTGCACGCTGGCGATACGCGTGAGCTCGGTACGCAAACGTTCGGCTTCGCGCACGAGCAGGCGCGGCGGCAGTCCCGGCGCAGAGAGCGCATAGAGTGAAAAATATACGTCAGAAAATTCATCGTTGATGAAGGGCCCCTGGACGCCGGGCGGTAAAAAAGGCGCCTCATCCTGCATGCGTTTGCGCACTTGATAGAAAAAGTCCGCAATTTTTTTGCCTGGCGCGGAGTCTTTCATTTCGAGCAAAATATCCACACGTCCGGGGCGCGATGTGGTTTCAATCTTGTCCATGTATTCCACATCGCGCAGCCGCTTTTCCAGCGGATCGGCGACTTGTTCTTGCATCTGCTGAGCCGATGCACCGGGCCATACAGCCGAGACCATCATGAGTCGAACCGATAGCATGGGATCTTCTGCGCGGCCTAGCGAAAAAAATGACGATACGCCAACGGCCGCAGTCAGCAGCAAAAAAAACAAAGTGAGCGAGCGTTCGCGTACGGCCAGTGCCGCAAGGTTAAAACTCATGGACGTATTTTTACTGTCTGGCCAGGTTTCAATGTATGCAACCCCAGCGCAACAACTGGCGTGCCCTCGGCTAAGTCCGTGTCGATGACAGCGTATTCGTTGTCTACATACATGAGTTTGACGGGCGTGGGATGTGCTTTGCCTTCACGAATGACCCATACCATGGTGCCTTGGCCTTTATCCAGCACGGCGCCGACGGGGACGCGTTTTAATGGAGACTGGCGGGTGTCTGGCGTGTTCAAAATCAGGCTGACTGTGGCGCCCAGCGGCCAGTTGGCGGCTTCGCCTAAAAGCAAATACCGCGCGCGCCATGTGCGGGTTGCCGGGTCTGCTGCACCGGCCACTTCACGCAGCGTGGTGTGGGCTGTCGTTGCACTGCCAAAGAGATGTGCCTGTGCCTGTTTGGTGAGCGTAGCCAGGCGAATTTCAGGAATAAATACTTCCACTTCGCGCTGGCCGGCGTAAGCCAGCGTGGCGACGGCTTGGCCTGGCGCGACAACCTGACCCACTTCGCCGGTGACTTCCATGACAATGCCTGCGGCAGGTGCTGTCATGCGGGTATAGCTTGCCGCATTGCTGGCTTGGGTCATCGCCGCTTGCGCGGTAGTGGCGTTGCTTACCGCGTTATCCAGCGCTTGTTGGCTGATAAAGTTTTTGTTGCGTAAGTCTGCCAGACGCTGGCGGTTGGCCTGGGCTGTTGCCGACTGGGTGCGTGCGGCAGCGAGTTGTTGTTCTGCGTCACGCGGGTCCAGCGTCATGAGTACTTGCCCGGCATTAACGTGATCACCCGCTTTGATTAACCGCTGGCGAATTTCACCAGGCAGACGAAACGCCAGTGATGCCTCTTGGCGTGCGCGCACCACGCCGGTTAATTGGTACGTGCTGGCCACTGCAGGTTCTATTCTTGCTGCCAATACAACGGTTATGGGCGCTGCCGTTGTCTTTGCTTTTTCTTCACCGGAGCAGGCGGCGAGAAAAATAACGCTCATGATAAAAAGAATGCGCATTGCGATTTTTAAGTTTCTCAAAGCGGAGGAGTGACGAGAGGTATAGATGACTTTCGGTTCAGTATAACAAGTGAGTCTTGCCCTGCAAGGTAGAAAAATTGTTTATATGTTGTGATGTATGCATTGCAATGTTTGATTCACGTGTTACAGAGTACGATAGCGGCTTTTACTCGGCATGCTTCGCCGTATCACCAGCGCCGACTTTTTAAATGCTGATTGCGTTGTTTATCCACTTTGCGTGGGTTGTGCATGCGATTGTTCTTTGGATTTTTTAATGATGGAATGTTTATCTTGAGTCAATCGCTAACCTTGAATCAGTTGGCTTTGCCGCAATTATCAAAGCGCGCCTTGGCCGTTTGGCAGCGCAACTTCCTGGTTTGGAAAAAGCTCGCCATTCCTTCTTTGCTGGGCAATCTGGCAGACCCGATGATTTATTTATTTGGCTTGGGTTATGGCTTGGGCAGCTTGTTGCCGCAGGTCGCGGGTGTGCCTTACATTGCTTTTTTGGCCAGCGGCACAGTATGCGCATCCACCATGAACGCCGCTTCGTTCGAGGCCTTGTATTCGGCTTATTCCCGCATGGCAATTCAACGCACCTGGGAAGCGATTTTGTATGCGCCGGTGGCCTTGGATGATGTGATGGCAGGTGAATGGTTATGGGCCGCATCGAAAGCCACTTTGTCTGGCAGCGCGATTTTGCTGGTGGTGAGCTTGTTGGGCTTTGTTACCTCGCCATTAGCCTGGTGGGCGCTGCCGGTGATCTTTTTAACCGGCCTGGCGTTTTCCGCCTTGGGGCTCATCATCACGGCCTTGGCGCCAGGCTATGAATTCTTCATGTATTACTTCACGCTGGTACTCACGCCCATGGTGTTGTTGTGCGGGGTGTTTTTTCCGGTTGCGCAACTGCCGGCCTTGGTACAGGCCATTGCTGCCTGGTTGCCGCTCACGCATGCAGTGGCTTTGGTTCGCCCGCTGTTGTTTGGCCAAGTGCCTGCTGACATTGCCTTGCATGTGGGCGTCTTGTTGCTGATAGCGTTTGGTGCGTTCTGGATAGCTTTGCGCCTCACGCAGCGGCGTTTGCTGAAGTAAAATTGACGGATGGAAATTATCGTTAATGGCGAAGCGCTGAATCTGCCCGAGGGTGTTACGGTCAGCGCATTACTGGAGAGTCGCCAGCTCAGCGGAAAACGTGTCGCGGTCGAACGAAATGGGGAGATCGTGCCCAAAGGCCGCCACGCCGAGACCCAGCTTGTGGCGGGTGACCATATTGAAATTGTGGTTGCTGTTGGCGGCGGCTAGCTTGTTAGGCTAGACCGTTTTGGCTAGCCTGCTTAATAGGAGTTCTGATTAATGAACCAGATAGTGAATCAACCGATTGCCAGTCTTGCTGACCCGCTCGTGATTGCTGGCCGTGCCTATGCTTCGCGCTTGCTGGTTGGCACAGGAAAATACAAGGATTTTGGCGAAACCCGCGCGGCGATTGATGCCGCTGGCGCCGAGATTGTCACGGTGGCGATTCGACGCATGAACATTGGTCAGGAGCCTGGCCAGCCATCCTTGCTGGAAGTCTTGCCACCGGATCAATTCACCATTTTGCCGAATACTGCGGGGTGTTTTACAGCGGACGATGCCGTGCGCACCTTGCGTCTGGCGCGTGAATTGCTGGACGATCATCGGCTGGTCAAGCTCGAAGTGCTGGGGGATGCGAAAACCTTGTTCCCGAATATGCCGGAAACTTTGAAAGCAGCAGAGACTCTGGTCAAGGAAGGTTTCGAGGTGATGGTGTATTGCGCGGACGATCCGATTCAGGCACGCATGCTTGAAGACATGGGGTGCGTGGCGATTATGCCGTTGGCTTCGCTTATCGGTTCTGGCATGGGCATTTTGAACCCGTGGAATTCGCAGCTGATCATTGAGCAAGCCAAGGTGCCGGTGCTGGTTGATGCGGGTGTGGGTACGGCGTCTGACGCCGCCATTGCGATGGAATTGGGTTGCGATGGGGTGTTGATGAATACCGCGATTGCCGCTGCACAAGACCCGATTCGCATGGCCGGTGCGATGAAAAAAGCCGTAGAAGCGGGCCGCGATGCCTGGCTTGCCGGCCGCATGCCAAAGAAATTTTATTCTGCCGTGCCCAGTTCGCCCACGGGTGGCTTGATTGGTGCTAAATGAGCGGTAGAGGCCCCTGTTCAAGTGCTCGGCCATCCTGGCTGGGTACTTTGGCGGGCGGGTGGTGGTTACTGTTCTTTCTAGTCGGTGCGCCAAGTCTGGCAGGTGGTCAATCTGCGCCTCAGCCTGATACGCGTGTTCCGCGTCTTGAGGCGCATCCGAGAGAAGTCCCTACGATTGCTGATGTGATTTACGCACCGTCAGCCGAGACGATTAGCCCATCGCAGGTAGCGTCGCCGATATCGAATGCAGCCGCTGTTGATGCGGCAAACGCCACACCGAGGGAACCAAATGCAACACCGAAGGAGGCAAATGCTGCCCAGGAGCCATTGCACGCGAATGCACGGCGGGCAGGCTATGCGTTTGACAAGCCCGATATTTTGCTGCGCCAGCGATTGTTTGGATTGGTGCATGGCATCTCGTTATTGACGGCTCGGTGTGTGGCTTTTCCCGAACAGGTAAAACTTGTGCAGCCCGCTTTTGTGGCTTGGCATGAAAAGCAAACCAATGCCGTGGTACAGGTAATGCACGACTTGGCGGCGTATTATTTTGAGGCACAAGCAAGCCAAGCGACGTGGGCTGATGTGGCGCAAGCCTTAAAGCTTAAAACAGTGATTGATCAACCGTTAAGTGAATTTGAACTCAATGCCGCTTGTGCCAGCCTGCCACAAGCTCTCAAAAGTCCGCGTTACGACTTGACCACATTGCTTGCCAAGCAGCCTGATATTGCCATGCAAGTCATTTCCGGCGAAATCTCCATGCCTGCTGAAGCGTTGCCTGCCAAAGACCCAGCCGCATCAGACAATGCCGGGGCTATTGAGCCAAAGGCTGGCAAACAACCACAGGGTGTAACAGAGCAGACGCAACAGGCAATGCCTGAAAAGCCTGCTGACCCTGATGCAAATAAAACGGACAACGCGAGTGTTGATGTAAACGCTGGATCGCTCATCATTACTGAACCTGTTGTTACATCGAATAATCTCATTGAGAATCCATCTGACCATGCATCCGAATCCCGCGCGCCTTTCCGTCACTGATGAATCACCTGAAGGCAACGACAAGGTCAGCGATCATTTGGCAGACCCATCTGGCCAAGCATTGGCAATGCCGCATATTCGTAGTTTTGTCTTGCGCCAGGGGCGTGTTTCTGCCGCGCAACGGCGGTTTCATGAAGAAGGCATGCCGCGCTGGGGAGTTCCGTATCAGGCATTGCCATTGGACTGGGCCACGGTGTTTGGTCCAGCGCGCCTGACTGCGCCAAAGATTCTTGAGATCGGTTGCGGCATGGGTGAGACCACGGCTTTGATTGCTGCAAACCATCCGCAGAATGATTACATCGGTATCGAAGTTCACACGCCTGGCGTGGGCAGCTTGCTCAAAGAAATTGACACGCGCGGGCTCAGTAATTTGAGAGTGATTCAGCACGATGCGGTAGAGATTGTGCGTGACATGATTCCATTGCAATCTCTGGCCGGTATTCATGTGTTCTTCCCTGATCCATGGCCGAAAAAGCGTCAACAAAAGCGGCGTTTGATTCAGCCGCCATTTGTGCATGAACTTGTCCAGCGCTTGGTGCCGGGCGGCTATATTCACTGCGCAACCGATTGGCAGGAATATGCTGAACAAATGTTAGCCGTGCTGGGTGCCGAGCCCTTGCTGAAAAATACAGCGACTGATTACGCCCCACGTCCCAGCTATCGGCCGCAAACCAAGTTTGAGACGCGTGGCTTGCGGTTAGGTCATGGTGTCTGGGACGTTATTTTTCGTCGCATAGCCTAGGCTTTTGCGTTGCAAACGCAATCATTTAATTAAAAATTAATAGGCGGCAGCTGGTGCGAGGCAATCGCTTGCCTTGGCTTCTGCACCGAGCGCTTTGAGCTTGTCGACTTTTTGTGCGTCGTCGAGCGTGCCATTCAAAAACACGTTATCGGATTCTGTGGCGAAGCGCTGACACTGCGGACTGCCGAGGAGTTGTGTGCGGAATTCATAAGCGCGGCTGACGTCATTGATGGCAGGCGGCGCAAGTGGCGCACGCCGTGGCGGAAATTTTGAGGTGGGGGCAGGCGGAATGGAAGGGATAGTGGGTGCGGCTGTATTCGCCGTGGCGGCTTGTGTATTTGTGGGGATGAATACTGGCGCAGCTATAAATAATATTGCGCCTGCCAATAAATAGGCGGTGACACCGAAATTTTTACGGTTCAGCATGTAAGTCTCCTTTTTGCCGGGAAAAAGCAGCGCAGCTTCTCTTTGTTCGAGTGCCATGCTGCCGGTGAGTTCAATGGGGTAGCTCTTAACGAGGTTTATCACCTTGCAAGGTGACGCGATGCATCAGTCGCGTGTAGCCATGATAATCATTAACCGGATTGTGCAGCACGCAGCGGTTGTCCCAGAAAGCAATTGAACCTGCGGACCAGGAAAGGCGGCAGGTGAATTCGGGTCGAATTTGATGCGCAAACAGAAAGTCCAGCAACGGCTTGCTTTCTTCTTCTGTCATTCCGGCAAAACGCGCCGTGTGGCCGAAGTTCACATACAACGATTTGCGGCCGGTTTCCGGATGCGTACGCACAACCGGGTGCGCTGCTTCGTAGGCTTGTGCCGCTTTGTCGGGGGTGGAACCCTTGATGCGATCTTCCCGTGTTTTGGTAGTGTCTGCCTTGGCGGAAGTATTCACGCCGTAGAGCCCGGATAACATGTGCTGCATGGCGGGCGATAAAGCCTCAAAAGCCGCATAGCCACTGGCAAACAAGGTGTCACCACCGAACGGAGGCACTTCGCGGGCGATCAACATCGTCGCCATTGGTGGCTCCGCAAGATAGGCGGTGTCGGTATGCCAGATGCCGCCAAAATTGTTGCGCTCGTGAGGCAGCTTGAGTACCGGAATAATCAGTGGAAAGTCGGCAAGCCCATTGATAAAGGGATACTCAATGACTTGTCCAAAGTGCTCAGCGAAGGCTTGAAATTCTGCCGGTGGCAAGGGTTGATTACGAAAAAAGATGACACCATACATGAGCCATGCTGCACGAAGTTCTGCAATGGTTTCGGCGGTTATCGGCTGTTGTAGATCAATGTCTTCGATCAGCGCACCAATGGCACCGGCGAGAGGTCGTACCGAAAAATGCGTGAAGTCAGGCATAGGTGATGTTCAATCGGCGAGAAAGCAATCATCCTATCTTAACCTTCGGTTGACTGTGGCAGATCATGCTATGAAAACAAGGCGGGAAAGATACGGGTACTCCTTTTTCCAGAGGGATCAAAAGACTGCAAAATGGGCATGAGCCGATTATCTATCCAGCGAGGTGGAGCGGCTAACTCTGGAGCTGCGTATGCTGATTAATTGTGTTGTTTACCGCGAAGGCAAAAAACTTGCTGATTTGAATATTGAGGCGATCAGCGATTATCTGCAACAGCCGGATTGCTTTGTCTGGGTGGCTTTGCGCGATGCGACACCTGCCGAGCTGGAAAAGATGCGCGAGGAGTTTTCGCTTCATCCTCTGGCTATCGAAGATGCACACAAAGGCCATCAACGACCAAAGATCGAAGAATATGGCGAGACCTTATTTGCGGTGCTGCACACCTTGGATCTGGTAGAGGGCGAAATTGCAGTTGGCGAACTGGATATTTTTGTGGGCCAAAATTTCATTTTGTCGGTACGCAACCGCAGCAGCCAAGCGCTGCTTGGTGTGCGTGATCGGTGCGAGCGTGAGCCTGCATTGCTTAGCCAGGGTTCAGGATTCGTGTTGTATGCGCTGATGGATGCGGTAGTTGATCGCTATTTTCCGCTCATTGATTACATTGAATCGGAGCTCGAAGCGATCGAGGAGAAAATTTTCAGTAAGGGTGAGGCGCGCTCGAATATTGAGCGGCTGTATGAAGTCAAACGTCAAACCTTGACACTCAAGCATGCGGTGACGCCGCTGCTGGAAGCCGTGGGTAAACTCACCAGTGGCCGCGTGCCGCCAGTTTGCGCTAACAGTCGTGATTATTTTCGCGATGTGTATGACCATCTGGCGCGCATTAACGCGAGCCTGGATGGCATTCGTGACACGATAGGCACGGCGATTCAGGTCAGTCTGTCGTCGGTGGCCATCGATCAAAGTGAGGTCGGCAAGCGGCTTGCCGCCTGGGCGGGTATTTTTGCCGTGGCGACGGCATTTGCTGGCATTTGGGGCATGAACTTCAAGCTCATGCCCGAGCTGCAATGGGATTATGGCTATCCGGCGGCACTGGCGGTGATTGCCATCGCTTGTTCGTTGTTGTTCTACCGCTTCCGCCGCATGGGCTGGCTATAAAAAATCAGTCAGCCAGGAATCGCGCCAGTAGCTGATTGAGAAAGCGCTGCCCCTGCTGCGTTGGCCGCAGGGTGTCTTCCACGGTTTCCAGAAGCCCGTCGCGCCGTGCTGCCAGCGCCGACTTTTCAATAGTCGTCAGGGGCAGGCCGGTGCGTTCGGTGAACAGGCGCAGCGGGAAGCCGTTGGTTAAGCGTAGCGCATTCATCATGAATTCACCGGGCAGATCAGGCGCGCTAATGGTTTGTCGCGCGCTGATAAAGTCGCCACACATTGCACCTGACATATACGCACGCGGGTGGCGATGCCGCGCCTCGCGCCAGATGTCGGCGTGATTGGACAGCTTGGAATGCGCGCCTGCGCCAATGCCTAGATAGTCGCCAAACGCCCAGTAGTTGAGGTTGTGGCGGCATTGCTCACCCGGCTTGGCAAAGGCAGAGGTTTCATAGTGAATGAAGCCTGCTGTGGCGAGTTTTGCTTCAATCATTTCCTGCATATCGGCGGCGATGTCGTCATCCGGCAAGGGCGGCGGCGTGTGATGGAAGGGCGTGTTGGGTTCCAGCGTCAAGTGATAGGCGGAGAGGTGGCTTGCGCCGCTGGCAATCGCGTTATCAATGTCGTGTTCTGTCTCGGCCAAGCTTTGCTGCGGCAGTGCGTACATGAGGTCGATGTTCACTCGGGCGAAATGCGTCAATGCCAGATCAATCGCCAAACGCGCTTCGCGGCTGTCGTGTATGCGGCCTAATGCCTTGAGTTTTTCATCGTTAAAACTTTGAATGCCGAGCGATAGCCGATTGACACCGGCTGCGCGAAAGGCCTTGAACTTCTCGGCTTCAGCCGTGCCAGGATTGGCTTCGAGCGTGATTTCGGCATCGGCATGCAGCGGCACACGCATGCGGATGGCGGCCAGCAAGGCGTCGGCCGTTTCAGCGCTCATGAGACTCGGCGTGCCGCCGCCGATGAAAATGCTGGTGATAGGACGATTCCAGATGTGAGGCAAGGCGGCTTCCAAGTCCGCGATCAAAGCGGCGAGATAGGCGGCTTCATCTACCTCGGCTTTGGCTTCGTGCGAGTTGAAGTCGCAATACGGACATTTTTTGACACACCACGGCCAGTGCACATAGAGGGCCAGCGGCGGCGGGGCGGCAAGGCCAGTCAGGGTGGCGTTGTTTTCAAAAGTCGGCGCTGGTGAGACGGCGTGAATCTGGTCATCGCGCGTGGTAGTTTTAATTGGAATGATGCGGCGTTCAGAGGGCATAAGATGCAACGTGGGCGAGTTTGCCGATTAACTGTGCCAGGGCTTGGGCGCGATGCGAGCGACGGTTTTTTTCGTCGCTGGCGAGTTCGGCGGCGGTTAATTGCAGCTCGGGAATCAAAAAGTGTGGATCGTAGCCAAAGCCTGCTGTGCCGCGTGGGGAGGTGATAAGCTCGCCCTGCCATTCGCCTTCGCCGATCAGCG
>DIUK01000049.1 GCA_002422995.1 Rhodocyclaceae bacterium UBA6160 | reverse complement strand
AGAGTGTAATTGGACGATAGCGCTTCAATGCCATGTTTGGCCGCCAAGTCCTTGAGTTCAAACCATGGCGCCGCCATGCGCACGCCCAAGGCCTTGACCTCACTGCTGCGCGCTACTGCGCAACCATCGTTATTGGACAGCACTACCAGCGGTACTCGCTCTAAGCGCGGCTGAAAGACCCGCTCGCACGAGACATAAAAATTATTAACGTCCACCAGGGCGAAGTGCGCTAACTCGGAACCCATGGGCAAACTCAAGAATGGCTGGCGCGGCGTGCTTCGCTTTGCTGCGGTATTTTGCTGGTGTACTTGCGCACCACCCCCACCACAACTCCCCAGACTTGCAACTCCGAACCATCCTGAAACGCAATAGCGGGGTAGCTGGGGTTTTCAGGGCGCAGTTCAATCACGCCACGGTATTTATATAAGCGCTTAATGGTGTAGTCGCCATTGACCACCGCCACGATGATGTCCTTATGCTTAGGCATCAGCGCCCGGTCTACCACCACCTTATCGCCATCCTCAATGCTGGCACCCACCATCGAATCGCCGCGCACGGTAAACATAAAGGTAGCGGGTTTATTCTGAATCAAGTACTGATTAAGGTCGAGGGCATCCTCCACATAATCGCCCGCAGGCGACGGAAAGCCCGCCGATAGGGCATGCACCAGAAGTCGCAAATCAGCGCGCGGCGCCTCTTGGGCAAGCCGCTCTGGAGACTGACTTAGGCTTACATCAGAGCTGGCCTCAGAAAACACTGCGGCAGGGTGATTCATCATGGGATCGGGCATCAATACTGTATAAAAACACAGTATAAACACCCGACTGCAAAAATACCAAATTCACCATCAAGTTTGGTTTTTTATAGGTATTTCAGTGAGGAAGGTCACCCGCCCCCCTCTTTTCAGACTGTTAAGATGGCAATGAACTCATCCATAGAAAGCGTTTCACCATGGCAAACCTCATGCCCTTTTTTGCTCAATGGGGCCTTACCGCCCTCTCCCTCTGGGTAGCCAGTTTCATTTTTGATGGCATTCAGTTTGATGGCGCGCCGTCTTTAATTGTTGCCGCCTTAGTCCTGGGCTTTGCCAATGCGATTGTCAAACCCATTCTGATTCTCTTGACCCTGCCACTCACCGCCATCACCATGGGGCTCTTCTTGCTGGTGATTAATGCGCTGGTATTGATGCTGGTGTCATCGCTCGTTAGCGGCTTTACGATCTCCAGCTTTTGGACTGCTTTTTTTGCCGGGATTTTTATTTCGGTATTTAGCCTCTTTATTGGTGCAAGTGTCTTTAAGACAGAAGTGCATTACGGACCCAAGTAAACGCTATCCCAGCTGCGCATCGCCTCGCGGCAGGGATGCGCCTTATTTACAATCCCCTCCGCATTCTGCGCCAAAATCGAAGCGCCGCCCGTCAAAAACCCGAGTCCAATCGATAGCGCCTGATTTACCACCCCTTCTTTATTAATGCCAACCTGAGGGTTTGTCAGGGTGCCTTGCAGGCGCACTAAATTCGCTAAATCCACGCCAAGCGTTAAGCCGGATTTTTCAGTCGGGTAAATCGCTACATTAATGAGCTCGGTATTTAAATTGACTGAGCCAGCCAAGGTAATGTTGAGGCGATCGGTCTCAATGCCAATCGAATTCGCAATCGTGACTGTGCCGTTTTTCACGGGTAAATACGCCGTCGCGCACTCCAGCACAGTCTCGCTGACTTTTTGACTCAAGGGGTTGATGGCATCAAAGATCGTAATCAATGCATCGCCACCTTGATTTAAAAAACCAGAAGCAATGCGGGCGTTACCGATGGTGATTTGACTTTGGCCACTGAGTCGCGAGGCAATTTGATGGGGGCTAGCGCCGCTACTACTTAAATCAAACGCAGTTCGCATATCACCGCCCGTCACCTTTCCCTTTGCATTCGTGGAGGTCAATAACTGCTCTAAGGTGAAGCCTTTCGCTTGACCCTTGAATACCCACGCTGGTAATTCTGCTTTGATATTGCGCACAGCGATCGAACCATCAAATCGCCCTTTGCCGAGCCCAAAACCCACATTAGGCACATCGAGTTGCTGCCGATCGATTCGCGCTGTGGCGACAAATTGATTCAGCACCACTTTATTTGGCAAGACCAATTGGCCAATCTGAATATCCAGCTTGCCATTGGCTTCTGGCACGAGTTTGAGCGGTAAGGGCGTATCGCTAAATAAGCGCTCAGCTGACCTTGCGGGTTTTGTGTTGGCAAACGATGGTGAGATGATATGAAACGCAGAAGCTGCTGATGTTGTCTTGCCAGTAAACGCAGATAGATCGAATGCATTTGCCTTGAGGGAAAAATCAAACTGACTTTGCTTGTTCGGGTCTAGGGCTACCGTACCCGCCAGTTGCAATGGCTTGCCACTCAGAGCCACCTCGAGATCGAGCCGAATATCAATTGGCTCCTTGCCCATTTTGCTGAGCACTTCACGAATCGAGCTCATTTTGCCTTTGAGGACGATATTCAAATCCCCTTGCTTGAGGTCTGCGCCGACCAGGGTTTGATTACCGCTTTTTTGTAATGAAAGCGCTGGAATACCGTAAACCCGCTCCGGGGCGCCGCTTGCGCGATAATAAATACGGCTTCGCTTTAAGTCGACGTTCTCAATCAAAACCGCATTGCCATCAACTGATGTTGAATCGCTGGATGCGCTTGCAGTCGTGTTGCTTGCGGTAGACGACTCGGCACTGCCCATCACCCAGTTCCCCTTGCCGCTGGAGTTGGTTTCTAAATACAAATCCAGTCCCGACAGGGCGACACTGCCCACTTCAATGCGGCGACTCAGCAAAGGCAGGAGGCTAATATCCAGTTCAATTTTTTCAAGCCGGGCCATATCTTTTTGATTTGCCCATGCCGCATTACTCAAGCTCACCTGCTCCGCTGAAACCGCAATACCCGGAAAAAAGCGTAGGCTCACAGGTCCGCTGATTTTGAGTTCACGGCCCGTCGAGTCACGTACCTCGCTAATGAGTAGCTGCGTTAGTTTTTCTGGGCTAATGAGTGTACTGACATACCCAATGCCGACTGCTACCAAGGTAAAAATGGCTGCAACTACGATAAGACTTATTTTGATGGTTTTGCTCATGATTTACTATAGCGCAATCCACTTGCCCAAGCCGCAAATAAGAAGGTATACAGTACTATCATGAACCCAACGACCGCCGGCTCAAAAGCCATCAAAACCGCCATTACCGCACTGGGCTTTGTGCTGGGCGTATGGATTTCGCCTACTCTAGCGCAGCCACAAGCAACTGACCCCGCGCCAGTGCCCTTAGAGGCCATCGCCACACTCGATGTGCCACGTTATATGGGTACCTGGTATGAGATCG
>DIUK01000032.1 GCA_002422995.1 Rhodocyclaceae bacterium UBA6160 | reverse complement strand
GTTGAGTGACTTCGTCCGGGGTGAGCGGCATGGATTTTCCTTTGGGTCGGGTTTGAAAGGTTCATTCATCAACCGGTGGTTGACGAATGAACCGGCCAGTAATCAAAGCTTGATGCAGATGTTTTTAAGCTCGGTGTAAAACTCCAGCGAGTGTACGCCGCCTTCGCGGCCGATGCCGGATTGCTTCATGCCGCCAAAGGCCGTGCGCAGGTCGCGCAGGAACCAGGAATTGACCCAGACGATACCGGCTTCAAGCGCGCCTGCCATGCGATGCGCACGCGAAAGATTGCTGGTCCACAGCGTGGCAGAAAGCCCATAAGTGGTGTCGTTGGCTAAAGCGAGCACTTCTTCTTCGGTGTCAAACGGTGTGATATGGCAGCACGGGCCGAAAATCTCGTCACGCAAGATGCTCGCGGTTTCTGGCAAACCGGTCCAGATGGTGGGTTGAACCCAGGCGCCTTTGGTGAACTCTGCGGGCATGGTGGGGATGCCGCCGCCCGTCACGACAGTTGCGCCCTCCGCCACGGCTTTTTTGTAGTACGAGAGCACTTTGTCGCGCTGCTCCTGGGAAATCATCGGGCCCATGGCAACACCTGCTTCAAAGGGCGCGCCGATTTTCATGTTTTCTGCGCCATTTTTCAGTGCATTGACGAAGCGCTCAAAAAGCGGCCGCTCGACATACAGGCGCTCCGTGCCCAGGCACACTTGCCCGGTATTGACGAAAGAAGAGCGCAACGTGCCTTCGATGGCCGCATCAAAATCGCAATCGGCAAAAATGATGCCGGCATTTTTGCCACCCATCTCTAACGATACCGGGCGTGCGCCCACTGCAGCTGCTTTGCTGATTTCCGCCCCTGTGCGGGTCTCGCCGGTGAAGGTGATGGCATTCACCCCGGGGTGTGTGGTGACAAATTCGCCCGCCGACTTTGGCCCAAAGCCATTGACGACGTTATAAACGCCCTTGGGAATGCCCACGGTATTCATCACTTCGCCGAGTAAGGCCGCCGATTGGGGCGACTCTTCAGATGGTTTGACTACGACGGTGTTGCCACAGGCCAAAGCGGGCGCGACTTTCCAGGTCATGAGCAGCAGCGGGGCATTCCACGGGCAGATGACACCAACGACGCCGACGGGGCGGCGGACGGAATAATTCAATGCACCTTTGCCATCGGGCGTTGCCATCTCGTAAGTTTCTGTCGGTACATTTTTCACCATGTCGGCAAAAATCTTGAAGTTGGCTGCGCCGCGCGGCACAAAGGCATGGCGCGCGACAGAGGCGGGCATGCCGGTATCGGCTGTTTCGGCGTCGACAAAATCATCAAAGCGTCGTGTCATTTCGTTGGCAATGGCATAGAGCATGTCCGAGCGCTCGCTTGTGGGCATTTTTGCCCAGTTGCCGCGCAACGCGGTCCGCGCCGAGGTAACGGCTTGATCGACCTCTTCACGCGAGGCTTCAGCCACCGTGGCGATCACCGCGTTATTCACCGGCGAGCGTTTTTCAAATGTGTTGCTTGAGGATACAAATTCACCGGCAATAAAGTTGGGAATCGTTTTGATGCTCATAGAGCGCTCCTTATAGATATAAAAGTACGGTATGAAATGAAGGGTAAGAAATGCATCCTAGCAGGTTGTATCTGTGTTGCGGTCGCAAAAAGTCGGCGCTGGTGATACGCCGCGAAGCAAGTCCCCTTGGGGGACGGCNNTTACCTTAGCCCTGACGGCGAAAATCATTCGGGCGAAAACCTAGCAGCGCCAGCGTGGCAAAGTAACTGATGCCGCCACCGATAACGATCAACGCGAGTTTTAGCAAACGTTCTTTGCCGCTCATCACGAGCCAGCTCGCATCATTGCCGACAAAAAACCAAAGCACGCTGCCGAGTACGCCCAGCGCTACGATCAGCTTCAATATGAATTTATTCCAGCCCGCTGTTGGCAGATATGCGCCGCGCTGGCGCAACCCGCGCCACAACAGCACGGCATTCACGCAGGAAGCCAGGCCAATGGAGAGCGCAAGCCCGGCATGTTTTAGCCAGCCGATAAACGCGAGGTTCATCAGTTGTGTAATCAACAAGGTGAACAGAGCAATCTTTACCGGCGTGCGAATATCCTGCCGCGCGTAAAAACCGGGGGCGAGCACTTTGACCAGAATCAGCCCGGTGAGGCCAATGGAATAAGCGACCAGCGCTTCCCGCGTGCGCAGCACGTCGAGCGCCGTAAAAGCGCCATGCTGGAACAACGTGGAGAGTAAAGGCACGGCCAGCAGCGCGAGTGCAAGAGAGGCAGGCAGCGTCAACATCAAGGTGAGCCGCAAACCCCAATCGAGCAGGGCGGAAAATTCGGCAGGGTTGCCGCTGGCGTGGGTACGCGCAAGACTTGGCAAGAGAATGGTACCTAGGGCTGCACCCAGCAATCCTGCAGGAAACTCCATTAAGCGATCGGCATAGTAAAGCCAGGAGACGCTGCCGCTTTCCAGGAAGGAAGCGAAAATGGTGTTGATGATGAGGCTGATTTGCGAGACGGAAACGCCCAGCACGGCGGGCGCCATGAGCTTCAATATGCGTTGCACGCCGGGGTCGCGCCAGACCGGATCAAAGCGGGGCAGCATGCCGATTTTGGCCAGTGCCGGAATTTGAATGGCGAGCTGCAATGCGCCGCCCAAAAACACCGCCCAGGCTAAAACAAGAATCGGCGGGTCAAACCAGGGCGCGGCAAACAGCGCCATGCCAATGAAGGAAAGATTGAGCAATACGGGGGTGAAGGCCGGCAGGGCAAAGCGTCGCCAGGTGTTCAAAATGCCTGCGGCGAGCGCCACGAGCGACATGAACACGATATAGGGGAAGGTAATGCGCGTGAGCTGCACGGTGAGGTCAAACTTGGTTTTGTCGCCGACAAAGCCAGGTGCAAAAATAGTGATGAGCAGTGGCGTGATGATCATGCCGATGGCAGTGACCAGGATCACGCTGAGAAACAGCATGCTGGCCACGCGATCAACCAATTGTTTTGTTTCATCCGGGGTTTGTTTCTCGCGATATTCGGCCAGGATGGGCACAAAGGCTTGCGAGAACGCGCCTTCGGCAAACAAGCGGCGCAATAAATTGGGCAGGCGGAAGGCGACGAAGAAGGCGTCGGTCAAGGCGCCTGCGCCAAAACTGCGGGCAACGACAAAATCACGCACAAAGCCAAGAATGCGGGAAAGCAAAGTCATGCTGCTGACAGCGGCCAGCGTGCGGAGCAGATTCATAGGGGGACGGGTTTGAATGCGTATAAAATGGGACGACCAGCTTGTTTATGCTTGCTTTATTGCCCATTTTCTCATGACTCCTTCCCTCTTTACGATTATTTTTCTGACGGCATTGCTGCTCTCCACGGGCTTGCGTTTGTGGTTGAACGCTCGTCAGATGCGGCATGTGTTGGCTTGTCGGGCGCAAGTGCCGGTTCAGTTTGCACCGTATATTGCTGCCGCTGATCACGCCCGCGCTGCCGATTACACGGTAGCCAAGGTGCGGCTGGGGCAGGTTGAGATTTTGATTGAAGCTGCGCTGCTGCTGGTTTTTACCCTGGGTGGGTTGCTCTATGCGATAGATGGCGGCGCGCGTAGCTGGTTGGGAAACGGTTATGCGCATGATCTGGCCTTGTTTGCGATGGTGAGCCTGGTCGGTTTTGCGGTGGGTTTGCCCGCAAGCCTGTATCGCACGTTTCGCCTGGAGGCGGCATTCGGATTTAACAAAATGACGTCGCGCTTGTGGCTGGTTGATCTGCTCAAAGGTGCGGCGCTGGCTATTGTTATTGGTGGTCCCTTGCTGCTCGCTGTGCTGTGGTTGATGCAGCAGATGGGCGAGCGCTGGTGGTTGTATGTGTGGTTGTTCTGGATGGGGTTTAATTTGCTGGTGCTGGTGCTGTATCCCATGGTGATTGCACCCTTGTTCAACAAGTTTTCGCCGCTGGCCGATGCTTCGCTCAAGCAGCGCATCGAGGCCTTGCTCACGCGTTGCAGCTTTGCCTCATCCGGCTTGTTCGTGATGGATGGCTCCAAACGTTCGGCGCATGGCAATGCGTATT
>DIUK01000116.1 GCA_002422995.1 Rhodocyclaceae bacterium UBA6160 | reverse complement strand
CGCCTGCAACTCGACAATATCCAAAAAACTCACCGTCAGGTATTTGAATCGTTGCGTACGCAAGGCATTGGCGTCAACCTGCATTACATTCCCGTGCACACTCAGCCCTATTACGCACGCATGGACTTCAAGCCTGAAGACTTTCCGCAGGCTCAAGCCTATTACCGTGAAGCCATCAGCCTGCCCATGTACCAAACCCTGACCGATGCGCAACAAGACGAGGTATTCAGTTCTTTGCGCAAAGCACTCGCCGCATGAAACTCTGCGTCATCCCCGCCCGTGGAGGAAGCAAACGCATTCCCCGCAAAAACATCAAGCTGTTTTGCGGCAAACCCATGATTGCTTGGTCAATTGAAGCGGCACTGCAAAGCGGTTGTTTTGACCAAATTATTGTTTCTACAGACGACGCTGAAATCGCCGAAGTTGCCCGCCAATATGGCGCGCAAGTACCCTTCATGCGTCCGGTAGCACTGTCAGACGACCACACGGGTACCACCGCCGTCATTGCCCACGCCATTGACTGGTTTGCAGCGCAGGGGCAAATGCCTGAACAGGTTTGCTGCTTGTATGCCACCGCGCCTTTCGTCACACATGTGGACTTGCTTAATGGGTTACAAGTGTTGGCCGAGGCAGGGTGCGACTTCGCTTTTACTGTGACCAGCTATGCGTTTCCCATCCAGCGCGCCATCCGCATCACCGAGGCCAAGCGCGTTGAAATGTTCAACCCCGAACACTTCAGCACCCGCTCCCAAGACTTGGAAGAGGCTTACCACGATGCAGGCCAGTTTTATTGGGGACGTACCAGTGCTTGGCTGGCAAATAAAAGGATATTTGGTCCTGCCTCAGCACCCGTCTTGCTGCCCCGACACCGCGTGCAAGACATCGACACACCTGAAGACTGGTTGCGTGCCGAATGGCTTTTTAAAGCCATGCAGGCTTAGCATTCAACGTCTGGCAATATGCAAATCGCCTTCCGAACCGACGCATCCCTGCAAATGGGCAGTGGCCATGTCATGCGCTGCCTGACCCTGGCGGATGCGCTCACTGCGCAGGGCTCGCAATGCCACTTCATTAGCCGCGAGCACCCCGGCCACTTGCTTGACCTAATACGCCAGCGTGGACACCAAGTAACAAGCCTGCCAGCCCCGTTGCCAGACCCTGCTGCTTACAACGAAGCCGCCAGTACCTCTGATGCCGCCCCCGCAGCAGTTCCTGTGCATGCAGCCTGGCTAGGCAGCCATTGGCAAACCGATACGCTACAAACCGGCAGCGTGCTTGCCAGCCTGCAGCCTGACTGGCTGGTGGTGGACCACTACGCGCTGGATCAGCAATGGGAAATAGCCCTGCAGCCGAACTACAGCAAGCTGATGGTCATCGACGACCTGGCAGACCGTGCCCACGTCAGTGATTTGCTGTTGGACCAGAACCTGAGGCGCAAAACCGAAGACTATTCCAAACTGGTGCCTGCAAACTGCCAGGTACTCACCGGCCCACGTTACGCCTTGTTGCGCCCGGAGTTTGCCGTGCTGCGAGCCTACAGCCTGCAGCGCCGCCACACCAACTCCACGATACGCCAACTGCTCATCACCATGGGCGGTGTTGACCAGCCCAACGCCACCGCGCAGGTGCTGAAAGCACTCAAAAACTGCCCTTTGCCAGCCGACTGCAACATCACCGTGGTCATGGGTCTGACGGCACCCTGGTTGCAAAACGTCCGGAAACTGGCAGCACAGATGCCTTGGCCCACCGAAGTCATGGTCAATGTCAACGATATGGCCCAGCGCATGGCCGACAGTGATCTGGCGATTGGTGCGGCGGGCGGTACGTCGTGGGAGCGATGCTGCCTGGGTTTGCCGACTTTGATGGTGGTGCTGGCAGAAAATCAACAACCTGGCGCGCAAGCTCTGGAAGCTGCACATGCAGCCCGTTTGATTGGGGCCGTGAGCGACATCGCGACGCGGCTGCCGTTCGCAACCGCTGAACTCATAAATTCATATTGCCTGAGCGACATGAGTCTTGCCGCCAGTGCGATCACCGACGGGCACGGCGTTGAAAAAATGCTGCAAGCTATGGGAGCGCTCAATGCCTGAATTAACCTCAGTCTCATCTCAAATGCGGTCCATGGTTAAGACCGATCTGGAGCGGGTGCTTGTCTGGCGCAACCATCCAGACGTTCGGCGCTTCATGTACACCCAGCATGCAATAACGCTGGATGAACATCAGAGCTGGTTTGAAAGGGCCTTGCTGGACCCCAAAAATCACTTACTTATTTATGAATATAACCATCAACCCATGGGGTTTGTGAGCCTCAGCGAGTCCGGTAGAGGTGGCATCGTCGATTGGGGTTTCTATGTGGCTCCAGAGGCACCTAAAGGCACTGGTCGTCAACTTGGTCGCACTGCACTCAACCATGCCTTTACCCAACTCAAATATTACAAAGTCTGTGGTCAGGCGCTGGCGTACAACGAGCGTTCCATTCATTTTCACCAAGCCTTGGGTTTTCAGCAGGAAGGCATTTTGCGTGACCAGCACTTTGATAGCGAGCGCTATCACCACGTCATCTGTTTTGGCCTGCTGAGCCATGAATGGCAACCCAGCCCGTAAGACACAAGAGCAAACCATGTCGAATCAACCCCATATCACCATCGCAGGTCGTCGAATAGCAGCAGACGAAGTCCCATACGTCATCGCCGAAATGTCAGCCAACCACAACGGCAACATTGGAACCGCCTTCAAACTCATTGAAGCCGCGAAAAAGGCCGGTGCCGATGCCGTCAAGCTGCAAACCTATCGTCCAGACACAATCACGCTCAACTGCGACGAGGATGACTTCCGCATCCACGGCGGCTTGTGGGACGGCCGCACGCTTTACGACCTGTATCAGGAAGCCCACATGCCGTGGGAGTGGCACGCCCCGCTGTTTGCGCATGCCCGAAAACTGGGCATCACCATCTTCAGCTCGCCCTTTGACAACACAGCCGTCGATCTGCTGGAAGACCTGAACGCTCCCGCTTACAAAATTGCGTCCTTTGAAGCAGTTGACCCCGCGCTGATCAAGTACGTCGCCAGCACCGGCAAACCCATGATCATCTCCACCGGCATGGCCGATGCTGAAGAAATTCAGGAAGCGATTGATGCAGCTCGCGAAGGTGGCTGCAATGAACTGGCCATATTGCACTGCGTCAGCGGCTACCCCGCGCCGGCAGAAGACTACAACCTGCGCACGATCCCCGACATGATTCTGCGCTTTGGCCTGGTCACCGGCCTGTCTGACCACACCCTAGACAACACCACAGCCATTACCAGCGTGGCCATGGGTGCGGCGATCATTGAGAAACATTTCACTTTAGATCGCAGCGGAGGTGGTCCGGATGACAGTTTCTCGCTGGAACCCGCTGAACTGGCGGCACTTTGCAAAGATAGTAAAACGGCTTGGGCAGCGCTTGGACGGGTGGACTATGGGCGCAAGTCAAGCGAGGCGGGGAATATAAAGTTTCGGCGGTCTCTATATTTCGTAAAGGATCTCGTGGCCGGTGAGGTTGTCGACGCTAACGCTATCCGCAGTGTGAGGCCCGGACACGGACTCCCTCCTAAGTTGGCGGAAAAAGTAATTGGGAAAATCGTGACTGCTAATGTCAAAGCTAATTCTCCAGTCACCAATGATGTGCTCCTGTGGGAGGCTAAGTGACCCCCCCCTCATTGCGTGAGGGTCAGACAATTGGTGTGTTGTTGCCCTCAGCCCTTACCGAGTCCTTCGAGATCGTGCTTGCCCGCATTGCCGATCTAGAATTCCAAGGTGCACAAGTAAAGGTCATAAGTTGCAATGGCACAGTAAAGGGCTGTGTGTCTAATCCGTTGCGGTATGAGGGCACATGCCGGCAATGCCGCCGGGTGCGCGACAAGGCGCTGGGGCAAACTGCGCCTCGGGCAGAATTGCTGTTGCTCGACACAAGCTACCCTGGACCGTTTCCGATTCTCACACCGGACGAGTCGGCGGAACTGGAGGCTGGTGTTAATTCCACCATCCTCACCTTTTACCGCGGCGATATCGAATCATCTTTAAACCAGCCACTTCGTCGCTGGATTTACCGCCAGCTTGCAAACCGCTATCGAGAGCACAGCTTGTTTGTCTATGTAGCCATCAGTAGATTGCTTGTTAAAGGCCACTTAGACCGGCTCGAATTTTTTAACGGCCGTATCGTCCCCACCCGTGGTGCGCTGCTGGCAGCTCGTCGAGTAGGTTGTGATTTCAGTGTGCTTGAGGTTTCGGGTCGTGACCGGCACCTCACGGTCACAGCGAACAGCTCAGTACACGACATAGATTTCAAGCAGGAGGAACTTCGCCGGTTCCTTCTGCAGCCTGATCTAGACCGACAGTCTGGTATCGACTTCTTCGAATCACGGCGTAAGGGTGTGGAAACTAATGACAAGTCTTTCACAACACACCAGAAGCAGGGCAAGCTGCAGCGCACCAACCGGCCCGTATTAGCCATATTCACCAGCAGCGCCGACGAATTGAAAATATCCGGCGCTCAATGGTTCACGCGGGCCAGTCAAAATCCCGTTGAATTTATCGTGGAACTAGCGGAGCGCATCGGGCGAGAGTTTGATGTCGTGGTCCGCATGCATCCGAACCAGGCGGGCGACAAGACAGGTGCGGCGAGCGCGATGATCGAAACGCTGTCAGCGATTCCATATATACAACTCATTCCACCTACCAGCAGCGTTTCGACCTACGAACTACTCGATCTTGCGTGTGCAGTTCTCACATTTGGCTCTACAGTTGGATTAGAGGCCACCTACTGGGGCAAACCATCGATTTTGGTCGGCAGGGCACTATGGGATAGGCAGGACGTTGCATACAAGTTGGAAACACCAGACGAAGTGGTTATTTTGCTCTTAACGCAGCCGCCTGCACGCCCAATTGAGGCCGCCATTAGCGTCGGCGCATACTACATCATCGGAACGGGTGTACCAGGCTCGCTTGCATGGCGGTACAAAGGCATCACAGGCTTTTCTGTCAACGAGCAAAGTTATATCGACATTAAACGCGATGCTATGGCGTACTGGTTAACTCGCGCAGTTGACCTGTTTTTAAAAAAATATTAAAAAACCTCATGCTAAAGATCGCCATTTTTCAGTTGGACAACTTCAAACTTTCGCCGTTTTCTAGAAATCTTTTCAACTTAGCACCAGAACTTCAAAAGCGCGGCTGCGACATCACCCTTCTCACCACGAGCCAACAGGGCATGGATACGCTACCGCCAGGCGTGTGCGGACGTATGCTCGGTCAATGGGTGCCGCACTGGCTAAAACTACCACGGCATTACTTCGCCATACCGCAACTCGTTATTTATATTTGGCGCAACCGACCTGACGCTATCATTGCCCGTGGTGTGTCCTTCGCAATACCGACACTCTTGGCACGCATGTTAAGTGGATGCCAACCCCAGATCATCACAACGTTGCACTCATTTATCAGTGGCGACATAAGTGCTCATGTTTATCGATCGTGGCCGGTGTTCAAGTTCCTCGCGCGCTTCGCAATCCAGCGGTCCGACCACACAGTCGCAGTATCTTCCGGGGTTGCGACCGACTACGTCAATTTAACGCGCGTGCGCCAAGAGCAAATACAGGTTATTTATAACCCGGTGGTCGCGCCAAACATTCAGGACCAGGCACTAGAACAACTTGACGAGCCTTGGTTGAAGTTGGGCCGCGCGCACACTACGCTGCTACATGTTGGTCGGTTCGCGCCGGAGAAAGACCACGAAACCCTACTGAAAGCACTCGCAGAAGTCCGTCGGCACCGTGATGTGCGGCTTTTATTGCTGGGCGATGGGCCGCTCCGAACACAGATCAAGCATCTCATCTCTGATCTAAGACTTGAGGACGCTGTAAAGATGCTTGGGCGCCAAGACAATCCTTTTGCGTATATGGAACGGGCCGATGCCCTTGTACTTACCTCACTCTTTGAAGGCCTGCCGGGCGTACTAATTCAGGCCATGGCGGTCGGGTGTCCAGTAGCGTCAACTGACATATCTGGGGCTAACGAGATCTTGGAAGGCGGGCTTTGGGGGCCCTTGACCCCTGTTGGAGATGCGTGCCAGTTCGCTAATTCGATCCGCACTCTTCTGGAGCACCCGTTGGCCAAGAATATGTTGATGAAGCGCGCCAGTTGCTTTACTGCCGCTGAGAGCGCTTCAAAGCTATTTAGCTTAATCCAAAAATCGTCAATATGATAAACGAAACCAGCGATTAAATTCAGGCCAAAAGTAAATTATAAATAACCATGTTTTATTAGCTCTTGACTACTCAATTTATTTTTCTAAATTGGGTAAAAATTTTATTTTACGAAATTATTTAAAATATTGAAAATAATATAACTTTTATGGGATTTAAAAATGTTTAGACACACCAGAATGGCTCGCAATATAAGTAAATATTTAGAGTTATTACCAGACAGAATTTATTTATTTATCTACCCAAAACTTTTATCTATCGTAAATAAAAATAGAAAACCATTGACTGTTAATTTTTCGAAATCAAAGAAGGATGTTTATCTTGCACAAGATAAAGTATATGGAGCCCTGTACTTTTACGAAAAAATAAGAATGGAGCTCTATTGTTGGCCTAATGGAGTTTCAAAAAGAATTGATTCAGTGAAAGAGAAATACGAATATGCGAACGTTAGAGTAAGGTTAGGTGACACTGTTGTTGATGTTGGGGCAAATATTGGTGAATTTAGCATTGCAATAAGTCAATTGGCAAAGAATATTTATGCATTTGAACCTGACCCTGTTCCGTTTAATTGTCTAAAAACAAATACAGAAAATAAAAGTAATATACACTCAAACAAAATAGCTCTTTCTGATCGATCTGAGGATTTGACCTTTTATTTCGCACCCAAAACGGCAGATTCTTCAATAGTTGAGCCTGACGTGCCATACGATAAAAAAATCATTAAAGCGATAACTCTGGATGATTTTTTCATTAATAATGAGAGGGTAGATTTCTTGAAAATTGAGGCAGAAGGGTGGGAACCAGAAGTTTTAAGAGGTGCTAAACGGCTGTTAACAACGACTGTGCGCGATGTAGCTGTCGATGCTGGTCCTGAACGTAAAGGACAAAACACCATCGATGAAGTTACTAAAATTCTACAAAGCCACAGTTTTAATGTGATTGTTAGCGGTAATATGGTTTTCGCTAATAAGGTTATTGTTAATAATAAACTCTGAATTGCCAATAGAGCCTTATTTTTTAATATTTAACTATGTTAACTAATTCTTTCCTATTGATTACGGAAAACATCTAATATTCAATGCGAATTTTAAAGTTTTCTTATTTAATCGAAGATGGTGCAGTTGGTGGGCGTGAGCTTTTAGCTAAACTAAATAGTCTTGCTCTTGACCATATTTTTCATATCAACTTGTCAAGCTTGTTTGTAGATACTAGACCTAAGCCTACCGGGATAAGCCACAGGCTTGCTGCCTTGGTTGGATGGTTGGACGGACTGAATCCGGAAATAGAGCGGCGTTGCCTAGACATCATTGCGGCTGAAGGAATCGACGTGATCTACATCGAAGGGTCCAATTATGGGCGCCTAGCTCGCGCGATCAGGGCCCATGCGCCAGCTTGCCGTGTAGTCACCTTTTTTCACAACGTGGAGGCGCGCTTTTTTTGGGGTGCACTTAAAGCAAAGCCTTCAATCAGGGCCGTTGGTGTACTACTCGCGAACTGGCTAGCGGAAAGGTGGGCAGTGCGTTATAGCCACCACATCATTTGCCTGAATAGCCGGGACAGTTTCCTGCTCCAGCGCCTCTACGGCCGCAGGGCAACTGATATTCATCCGCTTTGTTTAGCCGGTACAGCCGTTCCTCCAGCCAAACCCGATGAACCACCTTTCGGTCTCTTTGTTGGCGGGGCTTTTTACGCTAACCTTCAAGGTGTTCGATGGCTTGCGCGCGAAGTAGCGCCAAGGCTGTCGTGCCCGATCGCGATCGTTGGTAAAGGATTCGAGGAGTTCCGCGGCGAATTGGAGGCGTATCCGAATATCACCGTAGTCGGAACCGTTGATTCGGTCTCCTGTTGGTATGAGCGTGCCTCCTTTGTAGTGGCACCTATTTTTGACGGTTCAGGTATGAAAACTAAGGTTGCCGAAGCATTGATGTATGGAAAGCCGGTCATTGGCACCCAGGAAGCTTTCATGGGATATGAGGCTGTCGGTGAGCGCGCTGGAACGCTGTGCCAAGATGCAATCAGCTTCGCGTCAGCTATCAACGCGATCTGTGCAAGGGAAAAAATCTTCAACGCGTACGAACTCCAAGCTCTCTTTAAATCTCACTACTCTCTCGCTGCTAAACAGCGCAGCTTTGAGGAAACTTTTGAACAATTGGCCATGCAGGATTCGCTGTGAAAATTATCCTCGTTGGTACCTGTCTAGGTGTTGGTGGCGCTGAAAGAGTAATGGTCGACCTTGCCGATGCGTATGTAAAGCTTGGTCACGAAGTGCGTTTAGTGGCGCTTACCGGTCCCATCCATTTGAGGCCGCGTAATTCAAATGTGAACATCGTATGTCTTCAGGCCAAGGGCGTACTCGATGTTCTTTCCACTGCATGGAAACTCCGACAAGAGATTGCGGATTTTCGACCCGATGTGGTCCACGCCCACCTTTTTCACGCCATAGTATTCACACGGCTAATACGGCTCATCATCCATTTACCCAAACTCGTGACTACGGTGCACAGCACGCGCGTCGGCAGTCCTTTTCGGCGATTTTTTTATCGAGCGACTGAACGTCTATCCGATGTGTCGACCAGCGTAAGCGAGGAGGTGGCGCTGCAGTTTCTTGATCAGAATGCTGCCGGATCACGACCTTTGCTGGTTTTGTATAACGGGATCGCCCTTGAGCAGTTCCGCAGGATAGAGAGCGCCCACCATGACGTAGTGAAGGAGCTTGGATTAGACGTAAAAACGAAACTCATCGTTTCGGTTGGGCGCTTGGAGCCAGCAAAGGATTACCCCAACTTACTTTTTGCGCTAGCGTTGCTTAAAGACAGCGGGAGCCAATTTGTGGCTATCGTGGTTGGAGAAGGGTCATTGCGCGAATCGCTGGAGGAGCAAGTTTTAAGCTTAGGTTTAGCTAATCGGGTGCATTTTTTGGGAATTCGAAGCGATATATGTCGATTACTTTCAGCTGCCGATATATTTGTTCTATCTTCAGCTTGGGAAGGACTACCAATGGCAGTGGGCGAAGCAATGGCATGCGAATGCACTGTGGTAGCGACTGACTGCGGGGGCGTGCGTGAGTTATTGGCAGATGCAGGATTTCTGGTACCTCCTAAAAACCCCCAACTTCTAGCAGATAATCTGCAGAGAGTTTTGTGTCTCTCTGACGCAGAACGCAAACAGATCGGTACAACAGCGCGCGAACGAGTGCAACGTCGCTTTTCTCTCGATGCTTCAGTAGGCCGTTGGTTGGAGATATATGGCCATTCCTCATGATGGCGTTGCCCGGCCGGGTGGCGAACTCATCTTAAGATTCGATGATATATCTCCAGGCATGGCTTGGAGTAAATTTCTGCCGCTAAAGAAGGCTGTTTCCGCGCTAGGTATTCATTCAGTGCTCGGTGTCGTTCCCGATTGCCGCGACCCAGGGTTGCAGATCGAGCCTGATAGGGCGGATTTTTTCAATATGGTTCGGGAGTGGTGTGGGTTAGGCGATACGATCGCGCAGCACGGCACTTATCATTTATACGACAGCAATCAAGCTGGTTTGCTTGGACTACAGAAGCGTTCAGAATTCGCTGGCCATCTCTACAGTGTGCAGCGGGCTCGTTTGGCTTTAGGGAAAGAAATCCTCAGCAACGAGGGTGTGTGGCATCCATATTTTATGGCGCCCTCCCACTCTTTCGACTTGAACACGTTAAGCGCATTACATAATCTGGGTTTTATCGCTATCACAGACGGTTTCGGCTTTTACCCTTACCGAGTTAATGAGATGTTACTTGTTCCGCAACTCACGGGGCGACCACTAGGCGTGGGAATTGGGATACAGACTCTCTGTGTGCATATTAATAGCATGGACGAAACAGCGATTAAAAATCTCCTTGAATTCGTCACAAAAAACGTGAAGAAATTTGTCGATTTCAAACATGTGGCAGCACGACCGGTTCATGACAAGCTTGTTCCAGTGCTGTTACGCACCGTATCTGCATACGGCATAAAGGCTGTCCGTGGCTTGCGCGATCCATTTCGTGCAACCAGTAAGGTTTGATTGAAAAAATGACCAAGTACGTTGTCCTGCTCCCAATTGTTTAACTTTGTTAATTTTAAATTTTTATAATGCTAACCGATATAATAAACCACCTTGTAAATTTAGGTTAAATCCAGTAGGTAATCCCCC
>DIUK01000137.1 GCA_002422995.1 Rhodocyclaceae bacterium UBA6160 | reverse complement strand
CTGCTAGAATCCGCGCCCTGCTAGGCCAAGTTACTGTAGCCAACATCAGCCAAGACAGCGGAGAGGTGGATGAGCGGTTTAAGTCGCACGCCTGGAAAGCGTGTTTAGGTGTAAGCCTAACGCGGGTTCGAATCCCGCCCTCTCCGCCAATGAAATAAATAAAACCCGCAAAGCGATAAACGATGCGGGTTTTTATTTTTCATTTGAGTTTCTTAAAGTTCGTGAATCAGCGTTGCTTGTTTTCTTGGTGATGAGTTTGCTTGGTTTTGTAAATAAGATGTGGAGTCTTTTTTGTGGACTTTGACGCTATCAGCAAGATGTCTGGCGTCTTTCTTTATCGATGCTGGCGCTTTTTCTATGACAGAGCGCATGCAATATGCATTTTTATTCTCAGCCCCGACTCATCATAAATACACCTGCACAAATTAACGCGATGCCGATAATGCGTGGAAGTGTAACTTGTTCGCCGACAATGAAGCCAATAGCTGCAGTGAAAACGAATCCTACCCCAACTAATGGGTAGGCTTTGCTGACATCCCATTTGGATAAGACACTGAGCCAGACAATGGCTCCAAGACCATATAACAAAAAACCACCGAATATATATTTTTCGGTAAGTATTGAGAACAAGGTTCGCAGTGTATAGGGTTGTGCCATTACGGCTTTAATTGCGACACTGGACATACCTGCTTTTAACGAAAATTGTGCTGCAACGGAGATTAAGATGCTTATGATGGCGATGAGCAACGTTTTCATAATAGCGAAATTGATAAAGAAAAATAGGCAATGAACATGACAAATGGCAAGCTGATAATAGCTGCTGATCCGTTGCCTTGATTTATCCAGTATAGACCACGGAGTGTTCGTCTTTTGTGCTCATCATGAGGCGAATTGGCGTAGTGATAAGGGTCGATAGCGCCTCATTATGAGGAGTCATAATGATCATGAGTGGTAAAGGTGAGCGCCGTATTGCCAGCGCCGACTTTTCTATTCAACCCTTAGCATTGGCATGCCAGCGTTGAGTTCGCCGATAACGGCGGCGCTTTCAAATCCTTCTTGCTTGAATTGGGTCAGCACGGCATCTGCGGATTCAGGCGTGCAGGCAACGAGCAAGCCGCCGCTGGTTTGCGGGTCGGAGAGCATTTTTTGTTGCCAGTCGCTCAAGGTGCTGGCCAGATGAACCTGCTGGCCATAGCCTGCCCAGTTGCGGGCGGAGGCGCCGGTGACAATACCTTGTTGGGCGTGGTGGGCAGCTTCTTCGATGAGTGGGATTTGCGAGAAATGAATGTGGGCATTAAGCGTTGAGCCTTTGCAGATTTCCAATAGATGGCCGGCCAGACCGAAGCCTGTAACGTCGGTCATTGCATGGACGCCGTCCATGCTGGCAAGGGCTTGGCCAGGGGTGTTGAGCTGGGTGGTGTAGCGCAGCATATCGGCATAACCGGCGGGCGAGAGCTTATCTTTTTTGAGCGCTGCGGAGAGTATGCCGACGCCTAAAGGCTTGCCCAGGATCAACACATCACCAGCTTTGCCTGCACTGTTGCGTTTGACGTGGTCGGGGTGAACCAAGCCAATGCCGACTAGGCCATAGATGGGCTCCAAGACGTCAATCGAGTGCCCTCCAGCAATGGGGATACCGGCTTTAGCGCAAACTTCTTCACCGCCGGCGAGAATTTCGCGGATCGCCTCATGCGGCAGTTTGTCCAGCGGCATGCCGACCAGCGCCAAGGCAAACAAGGGGCGAGCGCCCATGGCATAGATGTCGGACAACGCATTGGTGGCGGCAATGCGGCCANNGTCGCGACGATGGCTTGCTGCGGATTTAAACGGTACACCGCTGCGTCGTCGGAGGTTTCAGTGCCAACGAGCAGGTCTGCAGGGAAGGTTTTAAAGGGGGAGGCAGCGAGCAATTGCGCTAAAACCGCTGGGGCAATTTTGCAGCCACAGCCACCGCCGTGCGAGAATTGGGTTAATCGTACAGACATGATTTTTGATATGAGCAAAAGGCAGGCAACGGTAGCACAAATCGCGGAATTCGACGCCATTATTGATGTGCGTTCGCCCGCTGAATTTCTTGAGGATCATGTGCCGGGTGCGCAAAATTGCCCGGTGTTGAGCAATGAAGAACGCATCAAGGTTGGCACGCTGTACAAGCAGGTGTCGGCTTTCGAAGCCAAAAAAGTGGGTGCGGTGTTGGTCGGGCGAAATATTTCCACGATGCTGGAAACGCATTTTCTCGATAAGCCAAAAAACTGGCGGCCACTCATCATGTGCTGGCGAGGCGGGCAGCGTAGCGGGGCGGTAAGTCACGTGATGCGCGAGATCGGTTGGGAGGCGCACCAACTTGCTGGTGGTTACAAGGCTTGGCGGCGGCATGTGATTGCTGAGCTGGAAACGCTGCCTGAGCAGTTTGATTTTCACGTCATTAGCGGTGCTACGGGCAGCGGTAAAAGCCGGTTGCTGGAGGCTTTGGCCCGACAAGGCGTACAGGTGCTGCATCTGGAAGCGTTGGCTGAACACAAAGGTTCAGTTTTGGGCGGCTTGCCCGGGCAGCAGCAGCCGTCACAAAAGGCGTTTGAGACGCGTCTCTATAGTGCATTAAAAGCGCTGAATCCGCAGCACCCGGTGTTTGTGGAGGCAGAAAGCCGTGTGATCGGTAAGTTGCGTTTGCCTGAAAAATTAATTATCGCTTTGCGGCGTGCGCATTGCGTGCAAATGGATGTGGCGTTTGATGCGCGTGTGGCGTTTTTGCTTACCGATTATGCCTACGCGTTACAGGATGTGCCATGGTTGCTCGAATGTCTTGATAAGCTCAGGGGCTTGCAAAGTAACGACATACTTTCACATTGGAAAACGTTAGTTGCGCAAGGCGATTATCGAGCGTTAGTGGCTGCATTGTTGGCACAGCATTATGATCCGTTGTATCAGCGCTCTCAGTCAAACCATTACACCCAGCATGCAGCAGCAGAATTGATTAGTTTAACGACGCTTTTACCCCCATCACTGGATGTAGAAGCTGCTAACATGCTTGCAAATACTCGATTAAAAAATAAAAACTAGTATCCATTGCTGTTTCTAACGGAGCTTCACATAATGTCTTCTAAACAAGATAAAACCACCGTGTTCAACCAAATCGAAGGCGATATCAATATCGGTGGTATTGATACTCTAGTGCGTCTTTCGCTTGATCAGGTGCGCATGGATGCGCGTCGTGGTTTGAATACCGGCATGTTTATTTCTGGCTATCGCGGCTCGCCACTGGGCATGCTGGATGCCGCGCTCATCAAGCAACAGAAAATACTGCTGGAAAACCACATTCATTTTG
>DIUK01000113.1 GCA_002422995.1 Rhodocyclaceae bacterium UBA6160 | reverse complement strand
CTTGGCCACTGCGTAGGGGCTGCGCGGGCTGAATGGGGTAGCCTCGTTTGCCGGCACACCCGCTGTGTCGCCAAAACACTCGCTTGAACCTGCGTGGTACTGCCTGATGGGCTTGTCCATCATTCGGCAGGCTTCCAGAACGTTCAGGGTGCCTAGTGTGAAGCTTTGTATCGTTTCGGCGGGTTGCTCAAAAGACAAACTCACAGACGACTGCCCGGCCAAAAAATAAACCTCATCCGGCTGGCATGCCTTGAGGCCCATGAACACGCTTCTGAAATCTTCAGGCGCCATAGACAGCATACTCACCCGCTCGCGCACGCCCACGCGCACCAGGTTGGCAAAGCTGCCACCCTGCGCATCTCTTGACGTACCAAAAACACGGTAGCCTTTTTCCAAAAGCAGCCTCGACAAGTAGGCGCCGTCTTGGCCACCCACGCCACAGATCAAAGCGGTTTTCAATGTGACCCCTTCGCTTGAAGTACTTTTTGATAGACGGCCTGCGTTTCTAGCGCACAACGCTCCCAAGAGAACATTTGCAGGCGCTGCCGTCCCAACTCAATCAAGCCGCTGCGGTGCTGTTCATCAAACACCACGCTGCAAATAGCCTCGGCCTGGGCGTCAATATCCAATGGGTCGAAATACGCGCCCGCGTTACCCACCACTTCAGGCATGGAGCTGCTGTTACTGGTGACCACAGGGCAGCCGTGCGCCATGGCCTCTAAGGGTGGCAAGCCAAAACCCTCGTACACCGACGGATAAACAAAGGCACGGGCGTGGGCGTACAGGCTACCCAGCACAGCGTCGTCGCCCCCCACCTGACGCACCGCTTGGGGAGCAAACCCAAGCGTGGTGATGAGTTCCAGCTCGGCTGCATTGAAAGCGCCACCACCAAAGGCAAGCACATCAAAGGTATTTTTTAGAGCAGGGCGTGCTGCCACGGCCTTGAGCATGCGGTAAAAGTTTTTGTAGCCGCCGCGTGAGCCCACGTAAAGTAAGAACGGACGTGCTGCGTGCCCCACTGGCAGTGCGAGGTTTGCATCGGGCCGCTGGTCGAATTTCTCGAAACCAAGGTGCACAACAGACACTTTATCCTCAGGTATTTCAAAAAGCGTACAAAGGTCGTTCTTGGTGCTGTGCGATATACAAATAACATGGTCTGCACGGCCAACCGCCAAGCGCTTGTATTTGACTGCGGGGTCTCTGGCAGAAAAATTGGCCGCATATTTCTCATGAATCATGTCGTAAACAGTGATCACCCGCCCCGTGTTTGCCGTGCTAACCGGTTGGGCGCTGTAATAAGTTTCGTGCAGCAAATCTGCGCCCATGTTACGCATCTTTAGCTTGCTAAGCTGGTTATTGGCCAGCATAACCAAGCGCCATGTTTTTGGCGGAAAGCGCGCAAATTCCACTCCGTGCACCCGCTCAGCTGGCAAGTCTTTGAGATAACGGTTGCGGTGTATCGGTGCCACCACTTCAGCTTGATGCCCCAGCGCAAGCAGCCCTTGGACCAACCGAACAAAATAGCGGGAAATTCCACCATAAGATTGCTGGGTGAATATTTGGTGGTCGAAGACGATTTTCATGTCCTACTGCTCATTTTTTCAAAATCTTTCCAGACCTTGGATTCGAGCCTGCGACCATAAAGAAAGGGCAATCGTCGGGCTATACGTACGTTCAAATTCCATTGCATTGAACTGAGTGGCTTGTCGGTGAATAAATGGCAACCCACACCATCCGTCACCAAGTGCTTGTTAAATTTTTTAGCAAGCACTTGGAGTGTCTGCAGACGGAAAAATCCAATATGCTGCCCGTGATCAAGACCGTAATACCACCATGCATCTGGCGCGGGCGCAGGCGTTGCAATGAGGGTTGTTGAGATGAGTAAATTTGGGGCTATTGCAAATAATTTTTCAGCTTCGAGTATAGGGTCGACAAAATGTTCAAAGGCTTCAAACGAGGTAACGAGCTCTGCTTTTTCTGCTTTGTGCTCAAAGCCGACAGCGAGAAGGTTTTTACAATATGGATCCGACCACAGCGCATCAATGCCCCGGTCACGCAAAAGCCGGACAAGTATTCCATAACCACCCGCACAATCCACCACACGTCCATTTAGTTGACCCAGTGCAGATAAGGTAGCCAAAACCAAGCCTACATTGGCCTGATTTCGAACCATGATGCCTGTATCGCAGTTGTTTATGGCGGACGAGTAGGCTTTTTCCAGCCAATATGGGGATTCTGTTTGCACGTACCCGCAAACGTGACAGTCGAAGTAATCGATATTATGCCCCAAAAGCACCCCACCAAAAACATGGCTGGCATGTGCGGAGCAGCATCTACAAACATAAGGTGAGTTCGGTTTAATTTGCACGATTCACTTTTTTAAAATATTTTTTACTACCGATTTAATACGCCTAGTTAACGATTGGCGAGCGACTCGTTGATTAAACATACCGTCCAAGATCCTGCTGGCAAAAAACATCGATGGATGTTTTAGCGGAAAATCAATAGGGGTTAATGGCAGATCAGCGAATTCGCTATCGCCAAATGTATGCGTAGCCTGCACTCCAAACCCAATATTAGAAATTAAATTCACGTTGGGCATAACTGAAATTCGCCCATTTAGACGACTTGCAAATCCCCATTGATAATCCCATGTGTCAATTTTTCCCTGATAAACTCTCTCGAAAATATCCGTTAGTGAATCCCGTTCTGATTTATCGCTTACCCAGTCAGCCACTCTGCCCTCATCGCGAACCGTGGGCCAAGACTCCATTCGTACATCGTAATCATGCTGCCATCTACTGCGCCAGCTTGCCCAACCCCAAATATGGTTTATGTTAGAAAAATAATAACTATCGTCGTTAATAGTACGCCCAAACTGAAAGTTATCGCCACT
>DIUK01000078.1 GCA_002422995.1 Rhodocyclaceae bacterium UBA6160 | reverse complement strand
GTTCGCGGCCTTGCGTGCCGCGGCTCGCAGCGCCGCCAGGTCTTTGAACTCGGTGACCACGCAGTGCGAGGGCACTTTGCCGTGGGCATGGCACGCAGAAGCCATGTCCAGCTTGGCGCGCAGCACCAGCGGGTGGCTGAACTGGCCCGCCACACCCATGGCGCTCGCCGGAATGGCGCCGCCGTGGGCCGAGACAAAGTCCATCAAACCAAAACTCAGGCTTTGCACCCGGGGATGGGCCGCAATGTCGAAGGCCCGGTGCACCGCTGCGGGCGATTCGATGAGAACATGCACAGGCAAGGTGCTGGCGCCCACAGCGTCCAGGGCGGCCACAGCGCGTTGCACGTCGGCCACCGACTCGACCTTGGGCACCATGAGGTGCGTGAGGCGCTCGGCCGCCAGGCCGGCAATCGTGGCCACGTCGGCATCAAAATGCGCATGATCTACCGGGTGCACGCGCACTGCCACACGGGCTTGCGGGCTGGCCGCCAGGGCCAACTCGGTCACCAGCGCGGCATGCTCGGCCTCGCCACCCACTGGAGCGCCGTCTTCGCAGTCGAGCGTGACGTCAAAAACGCACGCCCCGAACTCGTCGGTCATCTCGGCCTGCAGCTGCAGGCTCTTGCGCATGCGCGCTTCCACCCCGCTGTAGTGATCACAGACCGGCAGCGCAAACGCGCCGGCCTGAGCCCCTGCAAGGATGTCGCGCGGATGGGCGTTCACAGCGGAGTTACCAAGCGGTTACAGCAGGTGCTTCACGCCGTCTTTTTCGCCTTCCAGCTCGGCCAGGGTCTTGTTGATGCACTCTTGCGAGAAGGCATCGATCTCGAGGCCTTCCACCACCGTGTATTCACCGTTGGCGCAGGTGACGGGGAAGCCGAACATGACTTCCTTCGGAATACCGTACCAGCCCTGCGAAGGGATGCCCATGGTGACCCACTCGCCGTTGGTGCCCAGCGCCCAGTCACGCATGTGGTCAATTGCGGCGTTTGCTGCGGATGCCGCAGAGGAAGCGCCACGCGCCGCAATGATCGCGGCACCGCGTTTGCCCACGGTGGGGATGTATTCGTTTTTGTACCACGCGTCATCGTTGATGGCCGCCAAGGCAGGCTGCCCTGCAACGGTGGTAAAGCGCAGATCGGGATACATGGTGGGCGAGTGATTGCCCCAGACAAGCATTTTTTCAACATCGACAACAGCCTTGCCGGTGCGGGTGGCGAGTTGCGAGATGGCGCGGTTGTGATCCAGACGCAACATGGCGGTGAAATTTTGCTTGGGCAGGCTGGGGGCGGATTTCATGGCGATGTAGGCATTGGTGTTGGCGGGGTTGCCAACCACCAGTACCTTGACATTGCGCGAGGCGACGTCATTCAGGGCGCGGCCTTGCTCAATGAAAATCTTGGCGTTTTCCATCAGCAGATCCTTGCGCTCCATGCCGGGGCCGCGAGGCTTGGCGCCCACGAGCAAGGCGTAATCAGCGTCTTTGAATGCGACTTTCGGATCATCCGTGCCCACCATGCCAACGAGCGTAGGAAACGCACAATCGTCCAGTTCCATCATCACGCCCTTTAAAGCAGCCTGGGCTTTTTCCATCGGCAGCTCCAGCAGTTGCAGAATCACTGGTTGATCCTTGCCGAGCATCTCGCCCGCGGCGATGCGGAAGAGCAGTGCGTAGCCAATTTGTCCGGCAGCACCGGTAACAGCAATACGAACAGGGGGTTTGGTCATGGTGATTACTCCGTAATAAATATGTTAAAAAAACGTGTAAAAGATTGCCCAGTCAATTGAATGAATATGCCGTTTCAATTCTCATTTTTTGAACGAGGGAAACCTCATGTCAGGGAAAGATAAGTATTGAAAACGTGATGCGCGAAATGACAGCATGAATGATAAGCGTGAAGACCTTAACACTCGGTTCGTCTGAATGGCTTATTATTGCATTGCAGCATATCGCATGCAAAAATAAGTCAGGGTTCAGTACCTTGGAATTGTATTTGGAAAATGGCCAATTAGGAATGCTTTTCTCGCAGAATATATCATATGTTATATATAAGATGTATGACTTAGGCTAGACGAGACTTTTGAAATATGTTCAAATCCAAAACATGAATAAGAGCGCCGTCTTGTCATCGCCGACTTTTAGCCCGCTTTATCGCCAGATAAAGGCGTTGCTCGTGCAGCAATTGCAGTCTGGCGAGTGGCATCCGGGCGAGTCTATCCCTAGCGAAACCGAGCTGGCGGCAAGGTTCGCTGTTAGTCAGGGGACGGTTCGCAAGGCGATTGATGAATTAGCCGCTGAGCATTTGCTGGTGCGTCGGCAAGGCAAGGGAACCTTTGTTGCAAGCCATGATGATCCGCGTGCATTTTTCCGTTTTTTGCGGTTGATTCCGCTCAATGGCGAAATACAGCAAGCTAAAAGTATCCCGCTGGAATGTTGGCGAGCAAAAGCGGGGGTCGAAGCGGCGCGTATGCTCGCCATCAAGGTGGGTGATCCGATTACTGTGCTGCGTCGATTGTTGCAGTTTGATGGACAGCCTATTGTGGTGGATGAAATTTATTTGCCAGGCGCAATTTTTGGTGCCATTACGCTTGAGATGTTGAAAGACTATAACGGTTCGCTTTACAGTTTTTTTGAAGATCGTTTTGATGTGCGCATGGTGCGTGCTGAAGAGCGATTGCGAGCGGTTGCTGCTGACAGGTCAAGTGCTGAGTTATTGCATGTGGCAGAAGGCAGCCCGCTTTTGTCTGTTGAGCGTTTGAGTTTTTCTTACGCAGATAAACCAGTGGAGTGGCGGCGTGGATTGTATTCAACACAGGCGCATTGCTATTTTAATGAGCTTGGCTAACGTGGCACGTTGATTTGATTTGCAAGGTATGAACTTAAAGGGAGGATCGCAGCAAATGTCAGAGGTAAAAAAATTAACCAAACAGCGCCCCAAGTTTCTTGACTTGACTGCTATTCGTCTACCGCTGTCAGGCTACGCTTCCATTTTGCATCGGGTGAGTGGCGCGGGCATGTTTTTAATGTTGCCGTTGTTGATTTGGCTGCTTGAGTTATCGCTCAGCACGGCGCCTGAACAGGCAGGCCAGTTTGCTCAAATTACGGGCAATATTTTTGTGCGAATTATTTTGCTGGGTCTGATTTGGGCTTTTTTGCATCACTTTTGCATGGGGCTGCGCATTTTGCTTATTGATGTTCATGTGGGTGTGGAAAAGCAGCAGTCACGAACCACGGCGATGGTTGTTATGGTTGTCAGTCTGGCTTTAACTGCAGCATTTGGCCTAAAACTTTTTGGAGTCTATTAACATGGGGCGTATGGTTGTAGGTGCTCATTACGGGCTAAAAGACTGGCTGGCACAGCGTATTACAGCCGTGCTGATGGCTATATATGCCGTCGTTATTTTCGTGGCAATTTTATGCGGCGTGACAAGTTCAGCCCAAGCCTGGCGTGATTTCATGAGCCATGGTGCTGTGCAATTTATTAGCTTGTTGTTTATTTTGAGTCTGGGCTACCACGCCTGGGTTGGCGTGCGTGACATCTGGATGGACTACATCAAGCCCACCAGCGTGCGCATCATGTTGCATGTGTTGACATTGCTTGTGCTTGTAGGCTGTGCAGGCTGGGCAATTCAGATCATCTGGAGGCTGTAAGAGTGACTTATACCATTCGTAAATTTGATGCTGTTGTTGTCGGTGCCGGTGGCGCAGGCTTGCGCGCTGCGCTGCAGCTCTCCGAGTCTGGCTTGAAGACAGCCGTGCTGACGAAAGTATTCCCCACGCGTTCGCATACTGTTGCGGCGCAAGGTGGCGTGGCAGCTTCCTTGGGGAATTCGGAAGAAGATAACTGGCACTGGCATATGTATGACACCGTCAAGNNGGTCGGACTGGCTGGGTGATCAGGATGCGATTGAGTTCATGTGCCGCCAGGCCAATCAAGCGGTGGTTGAGCTCGAACACTACGGCATGCCATTTGACCGTGTCGATAACGGCAAGATTTATCAGCGGCCCTTTGGCGGGCATATGTCCAACTTTGGCGAAAAGCCGGTGCGTCGATCATGCGCTGCGGCTGACCGCACTGGACATGCCATGCTTCACGCCCTGTATCAGCGCAATGTCAAGGTCAATACGCAGTTTTTTGTCGAGTGGCAGGCGCTGGATTTGATTCGCGATGCCGA
>DIUK01000040.1:6999-7205 GCA_002422995.1 Rhodocyclaceae bacterium UBA6160 | reverse complement strand
TCGATCTGGAAGCGCGAGAACAGCGGCACGTCATCCTGATAGCGTTTGACGCGCGAGACATTGGCCGGCATCACATGCGCCATGAATTGTTGCGCTTGTTCGAAAACATCGTCCGTGTCGATCAGAATTTCACCAATTTCGGCATGGAAGTAATCACGAATGGCGCGGATCACCAGACTGGATTCCTGATAAATCAGGAACACGCC
>DIUK01000040.1:6754-6978 GCA_002422995.1 Rhodocyclaceae bacterium UBA6160 | reverse complement strand
GTGCGCGCAATCAGGCTTGTACCTTTTGGCACTTCGAGCTGATCCATGACTTCGCGCAGTTCTTGCCTGTCTTCACCCTCAATGCGACGAGACACGCCACCCCCTCGGGGGTTGTTAGGCATCAGGACAAGGTAGCGCCCGGCCAAGGAAATGTAGGTGGTAAGTGCCGCACCTTTGTTGCCGCGTTCATCTTTTTCTACCTGAACGATGAGCTCTTGGCCAAC
>DIUK01000040.1:0-6721 GCA_002422995.1 Rhodocyclaceae bacterium UBA6160 | reverse complement strand
CGCTCGGCGCCATACTCAACAAAAGCCGCTTCAAGACTCGGTTCAATGCGAGTAATAATGGCTTTGTAAATGTTACTTTTACGTTGTTCTTTGGCGGCTGACTCAATGTCCAGGTCAATCAGTTTTTGACCATCAACAATCGCGACGCGTAATTCTTCAGCCTGCGTCGCATTAAAAAGCATGCGTTTCATCTTTATTTTTCTCCCACGCGATACAACAGCATGAGGACACAGCAAGTCAGAACGGATGACGTTAAAAAACCATCTTTGGTCGTTGGGTTTGCAATCGGGGTAGCAGCTTCTGTAGCCTCGGTTGAACTAAATAAATATAACAAACTAAACGTGTAACCTCGTACGACTGACTTTACTAAAATCGGTTGCTGATTGTATTTATTGACCGGAAAAATTGGTCGGGGGACTAACCCAAGGTATATTCACCCTTAGGCTACCCTGGCTATTTACAATCAGCAGCCGGTAATCTGTGCCCATCTGTGCGTGTGTAACGCGCAATCAAGTAGTATTCGCCCCTTTGTGTCGGGTGGGGTGAAATTCCCGTGGTCAGCTGAGGAGGCGACTGTCGAAATAAAATCGACGGTGCGGCAGGCTCATGTCACTGGTTCTGTTTCACTGAATCAATCATCGTCATTAACGTATTGATTTTTGTGAATTTGCCAAAAATGACCGCATTCGGAAACTGCGCCTCTAACGCCACTTCGGGTCGTTAGGCACGCCATTTCAGAATGGCTAACCAAGGGTGAGTATATTTCAAATGAAGGACTTAAGCAAAGATTCAGTGACATGGCTTGAAGTCGGTGATGAGGCTGAGGGACAGCGTATTGACAACTTTTTGCTGAATATTGCCAAAGGTGTACCTAAAAGCCATGTTTACCGCATTTTGCGTAGTGGTGAGGTTCGGGTAAATAAAGGCCGTGTGGCTGTCGAATACCGGTTGAAAGTCGGTGATTTGCTCCGGATTCCACCTATTCGCATTGCGCAAGCGCCAGATCAGTCGCTTGTGCCGGCTCGTGAATTTGGTGTGGTATATGAAGATGATGCGATGATTATTGTCAGCAAGCCTGCAGGCGTGGCAGTGCACGGTGGTAGTGGCGTGAGTTTTGGCGTGATCGAGCAGTTAAGGCGCGCGAGACCAGAGGCCAGGCTGCTGGAGTTGGCGCATCGTCTGGATAGGGACACTTCGGGTTTGTTGATTGTGGCGAAAAAGCGCTCAGCACTTACGCGCTTGCATGACCAATTTCGTGAGGGTGTTATTGCAAAGCGCTATTTGGCGCTGGTAAAGGGCGTTTGGCACAATCCCTTGCAGCATGTGCGGGCGCCTTTGTTGAAATATCTTACGCCTGAGGGGGAACGCAGGGTGAGCGTGTCCCCTGAAGGCAAGGAGTCGCATTCAATTGTGCGTTTGGAAAAGCAATGGCGAGATTTCAGTCTGGTTGAGATAGAGCTAAAAACAGGGCGTACCCATCAAATTCGAGTGCATTTGGCACATTTGGGTTATCCCATTTTGGGGGATGATAAATATGGTGACTTTGCATTGAATAAAACGCTACAAAAAACGGGCTTAAAACGCATGTTTTTACATGCTGCTCGATTGAATTTGCCCCATCCGTTAACGGGCAACCCGATTGCGTTAAAGCTGGAGATCCCGAATGAGCTACAGCAATTTGTAGATCAGCTCGACAACGATATTGAACAAAAAATCAAAGGTAAAAATGGCTAATTTTCAACTAATTGTGTTTGATTGGGATGGCACCTTGCTTGATTCGACAGGTGCTATCGCAGCGTCTATTCAAGCAGCGGCCAGAGACTTGGGGATTCCTGAGCCATCGGATGAGCGTGCGCGGCATATTATCGGGCTAGGGTTAATTGATGCACTGCGTTACGCTATGCCAGGTTTGCCTGAGGAGCGATATGCCGAGGTGGCGGATCGCTATCGACATCATTATTTATCGCGCGATCAGGATTTGATGTTATTTCCAGGTGCGACTGATTTGATTAAGGAGCTTGCTGAATCTGGGTTTGAGTTAGCTGTGGCGACAGGAAAGTCGCGTCGCGGTTTGGATCGGGCACTGACAGTCAGTGGTTTGGGTAAGTATTTTCAGGCTACTCGCTGTGCGGATGAATGTCACTCTAAGCCCCATCCGCAGATGCTGGAAGAATTGATGGCAACTTTTGAGGCAACGCCTGACATGACTTTGATGATAGGCGATACCACGCATGATTTGCAGATGGCGAAAAATGCAGGCACGCAGAGTCTTGGCGTGGCGTATGGTGCACATCCGAAAGAAATGCTTGTGGCAGAGGCGCCAATTTATTGCGCAGATAATATTGCGCAACTTGCCGCTTGGCTAAGAGGGAACGGTTAAGCCCTTTGAACTTATCTATAAGCCGCACCAGTTTTTTATTTTTAATTATTGAATAGGGGATTATCAATGGCACAAGATCAAAATGCACTGGTCTGGTTGGATATGGAAATGACTGGGCTAAATCCCGATAGTGATCGCATTATAGAAATTGCAATGGTAGTGACCAATAGCAATTTGGAAGTGATTGCAGAGGCACCTACTTGGGTTATCCATCAGTCGGATGAGGTGCTCAATGGTATGGATGAGTGGAATCGCAATACGCATAGCCGCTCAGGCTTGATTGAGCGGGTGAAGGCATCAATCATGGGGGATGCTGAAGTCGAGCAACAAGCGTTGGAGTTTGTTCGGCGACATGTGCCGGTGCGTACGTCACCGATGTGCGGTAATTCGATTTGCCAGGATCGTCGGTTCATGGCGCGTTACATGCCTAAACTCGAAGAATGGTTTCATTATCGAAACCTGGATGTTTCTACCCTTAAAGAGTTATGCAAACGCTGGAAGCCCGAGTTGGCCAAGGGTTTGAAGAAGCATGGACGGCATGAGGCGTTGGCCGATGTGTTGGAGTCGATTGATGAGCTTAAATATTATCGTGACAACTTTTTAAAACTATAGTTTTTTAAAGCCACTTTAATTATCGATTTGCTCAAGGGTGACTTGGTTTTCAGAGACGCCGGTTGGCTAGCGATTAACCCTGACGGCGATAAAGACGCAAGCGCTCGTTTTTATCACCGGGTCGCGAGGTTTCACGAAGCAGCTGCCAGCCGGGGAGTGATTTTTCAACTTCTGGCCGACTTTGAGTAATCAGGTAGCGACAGTTTTTCGCTGCCACCATGCGGACTGTTTGAATGCCATTGAAATAATCAAGGGAGGCACGTTGTGCAAAGCCCAGGTTGCGTCGCGCAATGCAGCCGTGATTTTCGCCCAAGAGAAGTGAGAAGTCGGCGCTGACAAGACGGTAGCTTTTGCCATAATCTATCCACGGGAGCCAAAGCGCTGTGATTAAAAGCCATATGCTTGCCCAGCCTATGCTCCAGCGAGTGGCAGCGCGCCAGGGTGTTCTTCGTAGGCTAATGGTAAAAATAAACCAGCCTAGCGTGAGTAGAATCGCGAGCAGCCAAATGATCAGTGGTGTGTCAGGCACAAATCCCGGTGCGGGCTTGGTAAAGTTTTTTGCAATTTTGGCCGGTGTGCCGGTGATTAAGGCGATGGCGCCTAGCCAAAGTAGCGCATGCATTAAGGCGAAAGTGACCATGCCAAACCAGTCAAAGGCATTCGCAGCGCCTCGTTTTAAGCGCCCCGCACCTAGGGTGGCGAGCATGGCTAATGGCACAAGTGCAGGTAGTAGATTGTTTGGCCGAGGGTTGCCGATAAAAAAAACAAGGAGTGATAGCGTGCTGGCTATAAGTGGCAGCGCTGTTTTCGGCGCCCATAAGCGCCGACGTTCTAACCATAAATGCCATCCCGCCAAGGGCATTAGTGGCCAACTTGCCCACAACAACAACTTGGCATGCGCTTTTGTAAACCAAGTTACATGGGGCAGAACACTGGTTTTTTCTGCAGCCCACCAATAATCAAACGAAGCGGGCGATTGTTCGTTTAGCAAATAGGGCCAAGGCAGGATAAAGAAGAGTACTGTTACGATAGCAAGGCTTGCACCGAGGATGCTTTCCTTGGTGTGCCATGTCGGATGGGTAAAAGCAACGACACTGACTGCGGCTGATAATAGGGCGATATCTATGCCTGCGCCTAAAAAGCTTATGCCGATACCAGTGCCAAGCAGTATGCCGTTAAGGCGAGGCTTTGTTGGCCACTGGATTAAGCTCATTAAAACCAAGGAAAATCCAAAAACACCGACAATTGCAGGTTGAGCATCATGCAAAGGCAGCAAAAATCCCAGCGTACCTATGGCCAATAATGGCGCGATTAACGCGGCGTAGTTTCCAGCTAAATGACGCATACTGCGCGCTAAAGCCCATAAAAAGCCAGCGCTAAACAGTGTCGTTGCGAGTCGGGCGGCATCATGCCAGGGCAAAAGCCACTGCAATCCTTGGCCGCATAGTGCGGCAACCCAAAGGTACAGCGGGGTTGAAGACAGCCAAGGATCACCGGCAAGTCGTGGGATTAGCCAGTGATTATTTTTCGCCATGTCATAGGCAAGGCCCAAATGGACGGCATCATCTGGTTTCCATGGGTCGTGGCCGATGGCGCCTGCCAGTAACCAAAGACTGCAAAAAAGCATTACCCACCACCGGTTAATGGGGGGGGCAGAAGTTAAATCAGTCGTGGGTGAAAAAGGCATGCGGTTTACTTTTCAGGTGAAAAATAAAAAAGCAGCCACACGGCTGCTTTTTTATTTTAAACAAACTTGCTTAATAAGGATCAAGCAGCTGTTCTGGCGTATTTTTGACGGAAACGCTCAACACGGCCAGCAGTGTCAACAATTTTTTGTTTGCCGGTATAAAACGGATGGCAAACCGAGCAGACTTCAATGTGCAAGGCTTTACTGTTGGTTGACCGGGTGTTGAATTTATTGCCGCAGCTACACGTCACGTCAATCTCGGTGTACTTTGGGTGGATGCCTTCTTTCATTGGGGGTCCTTTCGTGCGCTCGCTGATTCGGTATTATTCGTTGATGCGGTTCGTGAATTTGGCGAACCGACAAGGGCGCGTATTATGTTTTAATTTTCTTATATTTGCAATGGGTTGCGGTATGTAATCGTTAGCTCCGCCGCATAGCCTCAAAAAACTCGTTGTTGTTTTTTGTCGCTTTGACTTTATCCAGCAAAAATTCCATGGCTTCCATATCGTCCATGTTGTAAAGCAGTTTGCGTAAAACCCACATTTTCTGCAGTACATCTGGTTTTAAGAGTAATTCTTCGCGGCGTGTGCCTGATCGATTCACGTTAATGGCTGGGTAAACGCGTTTTTCAGCCATGCGCCGGTCAAGGTGGATTTCCATGTTGCCTGTGCCCTTGAATTCTTCGTAAATCACATCATCCATGCGTGAGCCGGTTTCAATGAGCGCAGTGGCAATGATCGTTAGGGAACCGCCTTCTTCGATATTTCTGGCAGCGCCAAAAAAGCGTTTGGGTTTTTGCAGTGCATTAGCATCCACGCCGCCGGTCAGTACTTTTCCTGATGCAGGCTGTACGGTGTTGTAAGCACGTGCCAGGCGTGTAATGGAGTCAAGCAGGATCACTACGTCTTTTTTATGTTCAACCAGACGTTTCGCCTTTTCAATGACCATTTCAGCGACTTGTACGTGACGCGTTGCGGGTTCGTCAAAGGTTGATGCAATGACTTCGCCCTTAACAGTGCGGGTCATCTCCGTCACTTCTTCCGGACGCTCGTCAATGAGCAGCACGATCAGCGTTACATCTGGGTGATTGGCTGTAATGGCGCGGGCAATGTGCTGCATCATCACTGTTTTGCCGCTTTTGGGGCTGGCGACCAAGAGGCCGCGCTGACCTTTGCCAATGGGGGCAATCATGTCGATGACTCGACTGGTGGTATTTTCATCTGTGCGAATGTCCCGTTCTAGCAGCATGTGCTCTGTCGGGTGAAGGGGCGTCAGATTCTCAAACAGGATTTTATGTTTGCCAACTTCAGGTGATTCGCCATTGACACGGTCAACTTTAACCAGGGCAAAGTAGCGTTCACCATCTTTGGGCGTGCGAATCTCACCTTCGATGGTATCGCCTGAGTGAAGGTTAAAGCGCCGTACTTGGCTGGGGCTGATATAGATATCGTCGGGCGTTGCCAGGTAGGATGACTCTGGAGAACGTAAAAAGCCATAACCGTCGGGCAGTATTTCTAATACGCCATCCCCAAAAATAACTTCATTTTTGCCAGCTTGATGCTTTAGGAGTGCGTAGATCAGCTCTTGCTTGCGAAAGCGATTGGCATTTTCGATTTGATTGGTGTCAGCCATTTCGAGAAGCTTGCTGACATGAAGGGCTTTGAGTTCAGATAAATGCATGGACTACCTGCGATGATTGTGTTAACACGACAGCAAAGCAAAGGTTGCGTGCTAAGGATATAGGTGGGGAAAGGGGTGTGGCGAAGAGAGACTTATGAGGGGGGGGCTTAGATACTAGATACGGTGGTATTTGGTTCTATAAACCCAACAATTCTATGGCTACCGGGGAGATAGCGAGGGCAAGTGCGGGTTACGCTGATCTGTGGTTAAAACTACTCAACCACAGATCGCAATGTAGCGAGATCAAAGATGGTTGTCAATAAAGGCTGTGAGCTGGGATTTAGACAATGCGCCTACTTTTTGGGCTTCTACAGCACCAGCTTTGAATAAAAGTAGCGTTGGAATGCCGCGAATGCCGAACT
>DIUK01000083.1:1992-5357 GCA_002422995.1 Rhodocyclaceae bacterium UBA6160 | reverse complement strand
ATTGCATGGGGGGCGATCATGGTCCTCAGGTTACGCTCCCAGCAGCTTTTGATTTTCTGCGTCAAGACCCGACTTGTTCTGTCATTTTGGTAGGACAAGAAGATGTTTTGCGTGCCCGGCTTGCGGGTATTGCAGGCTATGAAAAGCTTAGTACTCGATTTTCCATTCATCATGCCAGTGAAGTGGTGGCGATGGATGAACTTGTAGCCAGTGCATTGCGAGGGAAAAAAGATTCCTCCATGCGAGTGGCAGTTAATCTGGTTAAAGAGGGTAAGGCTCACGCCGCTGTTTCTGCCGGGAATACAGGTGCTTTAATGGCTATCGCTCGGTTTGTGTTGAAAACCTTGCCTGGTATTGACAGGCCAGCGATTTGTACTGTCATGCCTTCTCAGCGCGGTGCAACTTATGTGCTGGATTTAGGTGCAAATGTCGACTGTACCGCTGCGCACTTATTGCAATTTGGCATTATGGGTGCAATGCTGGCTTCGGCTTTGGAGCATAAAGACCGGCCGAGTGTCGGTTTGCTCAATATTGGTGAAGAAAATATTAAAGGCAACGATGTAGTAAAGAGTGCAGGCGAGTTGTTACGGCAAAGCGATCTGAACTTCTTTGGCAATGTTGAAGGAAATGATATTTTCAAAGGCACGACCGANNCAAATGATTGCCAGCGGGTTAAAAGAAGAGTTTTCGCGCTCCATTTTCACGCGTTTGGCTGCACTGTTTGCTTTGCCGGTATTAAAGTCTTTTCGCCGTCGTTTTGATCACCGTCGTTACAACGGTGCAAGCTTTCTGGGGCTCAAGGGCATTGTGGTGAAAAGTCACGGCTCAGCTGATCAGCTGGCATTTTTATCCGCACTCAAAAAAGCTGCTGAAGAATCGCGGCAAGACTTACCTAACAAAATTGCAACGCGTATGGCGGCATTATTGCCGCGTTTACTGCACGTTAACGATCCTGTGACAGGCAATTCCAATGCAGACGCCGTATCACCAGCGCCGACTTTATAATCACTGTCATCTAACCTGGCTTGGTGCTTATTTTTTCAATTATTTCTGCTTTGGCTACTTTTCATTTCACGCAATTTCTACGTTGTTACAGGCTGTTTAAGGGTTTATTGCCATGATTCATACGCGCATTACGGGCACAGGGAGTTATCTGCCAGGGGAACCTGTCAGCAACGCCGCTTTAATTGCCAAACATCAGCTTGAATCCTCAGATGAGTGGATTGCTGAACGCACAGGTATTCGCGCTCGACACATTGCTGTTCCAGGTGAAAACAGTAGCGATCTGGCGCTCAAAGCCAGTCAGCGCGCCTTGGCTGCCGCAGGGAAAAATGCGAACGATGTTGATCTGCTGATTGTTGCAACCTCAACGCCAGATTACATTTTCCCCAGTACGGCTGCTTTGCTGCAGAAGAAACTGGGCATTACCAACGGTGCGCCTGCGTTTGATGTGCAAGCGGTGTGTAGTGGTTTTATTTATGCCATGAGTGTGGCTGAGAAATTTATTCAATCAGGATCGCACCGCTGCGCGTTGGTCGTTGGTAGCGAGGTTTTTTCGCGCATCATGGACTGGACCGACCGTGGTACGTGTGTCCTGTTTGGTGACGGTGCAGGAGCCGTGGTGCTGGAAGCTTCTGACGCGCCAGGAATTTTAGCCACGGCTTTACATGCGGATGGCAGTCATGCCGATATGTTGTCTGTACCTGGCCAAGTGTGTGGTGGGCAAGTCACAGGCGACCCGTTTTTACGCATGGATGGTCAGGCCGTTTTCAAATTCGCCGTGAAAGTGTTAACCGAGGTTGCCAATGAGGTGATGAATGCAGCGCAGGTCACCGTTGATCAACTGGATTGGCTGATCCCGCATCAAGCTAATGTGCGCATTTTGCAATCAACGGCTAAAAAACTTGGTTTACCCAGTGAAAAATGTATTGTGACAGTTGACCATCATGGCAATACGTCTGCTGCTTCAATACCGCTGGCGCTGGACGAAGCAGTAAAGCAAGGGCGAATTCAGCGCGGACAGTGTTTATTACTCGAAGGCGTGGGCGGTGGCTTTACCTGGGGTGGTGTGCTCCTTAATTTTTAACTGCTGGCTAACTTGAAACGTTAAAACGATGACAATCAAATTTGCGCTGGTTTTCCCTGGTCAAGGATCTCAATCTTTAGGCATGATGGCCGCTTATGGCGATGCTGCCATTATTCGAGCTACTTTCGATGAAGCATCCACGGCTTTGGGGCGCGATTTATGGCAATTAGTCACTGAAGGGCCGGCTGAGGCATTGAATCAAACGATTAATACGCAACCCTTAATGCTCACCGCAGGTGTGGCAACTTATCGCTTATGGCGGGAAAAAGGTGGCACGTTACCTGATGTCATGGCTGGACATAGTTTGGGTGAGTATGCAGCGCTAGTGGCAGCTGGTGTGATCACGCTGGCCGACGCCGTGCCACTGGTTGAATTACGCGCACGCAGCATGCAAGAAGCTGTCGCCGCAGGCGAGGGCGCAATGGCAGCGGTCTTGGGACTTGACGCCGCAGGCGTGATTGCCGCCTGCGAAGAATCCGCGCAGGGACAAGTCGTGCAAGCAGTGAATTTTAATGAGCCCAAGCAAACTGTCATCGCAGGCCACAAGGCGGCCGTCGAGCGTGCAGCAGAAGCAGTCAAAGCCAAAGGCGCCAAACGTGCCGTGATGTTGCCTGTATCCGCCCCCTTTCATTGTTCGCTCATGTTGCCAGCAGCTGAAAAGCTACGTGTGCGCCTTACCTCTGTTGCTTTTTCCAGCCCGCAAATTCCTGTTATTAACAATGTAGATGTCATGGCATTGACCGACCCGGAAGCGATTAAATCCTCCTTGGTTCGGCAGGCTGCGGCACCCGTGCGCTGGGTTGAAACCATGCAGGCCATGCGACAGATGGGTATCACGCAAGTGCTTGAATGCGGCCCTGGCAAAGTACTGTCAGGCTTGGCTAAACGCTGTGACGATGGGCTCACGGGTCTGGCGATGAATGACCTTGCTGGCCTGGAAGCAGCATTGGCCGCAATAACAACACAATAAGGGGCGTTATGAGTCATACACAAACTAATTTGCAGGGACAGATTGCCTTAGTGACTGGTGCTTCCCGCGGCTTGGGGCGGGCAATCGCTCTATCACTGGGTGCGCAAGGCGCGATAGTCATTGGTACAGCAACATCAGCGGCAGGCGCAGCGGGTATTCAAAAGACACTCGATGAAGCCAGCATCACGGGTTTGGGTGCTGTTTGCAATGTCACCGATGCTGCCGCTTGCGAAGCTTTGCTGGGCGAGATTGAAACGAAGTTTGGCACTGTGGCTGTGCTTGTTAATAACGCCGGCATCACACGCGACA
>DIUK01000083.1:0-1976 GCA_002422995.1 Rhodocyclaceae bacterium UBA6160 | reverse complement strand
GCGGCATGATGAAAGCGCGTTTTGGCCGCATCATCAATATCACATCTGTGGTTGGTGAGGCCGGCAACCCCGGCCAGGCTAACTATGCTGCGGCAAAAGCGGGTGTGGCAGGCATGAGTCGCGCCTTGGCGCACGAATTAGGCAGCCGAAATATCACGGTGAACTGCATTGCGCCAGGGTTTATCGATACCGATATGACACGCGCGTTGCCGGATGCGCAGCGCGATGCCTTGCTCAATAAAATTCCTCTGGGTCGCCTTGGGCGGCCGGAAGAAATTGCGGCGACAGTGGCATTTATTGCTTCGCCGCAAGCTGGTTACATTACAGGCAGCACCATCAATGTAAATGGCGGGATGTACATGGCCTGATTTCTCTCTAAGAGTCAGTGCTTTTTTTGTTAAACTAGGCGGGTTTTTAACACCCGTCAATCAGGGAAGGAGTTTCACTATGGATAACATCGAACAACGCGTCAAGAAAATCGTGGCTGAACAACTCGGCGTCAATGAAGCCGACATCAAGAATGAATCTTCATTTGTAGAAGATCTCGGCGCTGACTCTTTAGATACTGTTGAGCTCGTGATGGCCTTGGAAGAAGAGTTCGAATGTGAAATCCCGGACGAAGATGCAGAAAAAATCACCAGCGTTCAACAAGCAATTGATTACGTCAATACGCATTTGAAGAAGTAAGTTTTAGAACATCATCACTTTTCATTTCGGGAGTCACGTGTGTCGAGACGTCGCGTAGTTGTTACTGGTTTGGGTCTTGTTTCACCCGTGGGGAACTCCGTTCCTGAAGCTTGGGAAAACATCATTGCCGGCAAAAGCGGCATTGCGCCGATCACCCGGTTTGATGCTTCCGCTTTGTCTGTACGCATTGCTGGCGAAGTGAAAGGTTTTGATGTCACCGCTTATTTATCTGCCAAGGAAGCACGCCGCATGGATACTTTTATCCATTACGGCATGGCTGCAGGCATTCAGGCTGTACGCGATTCCGGCCTGGAAGTAACAGACGCCAATGCGGATCGCATCGGCGTGAATATCGGTTCAGGCATCGGTGGCTTGCCGATGATTGAAGAAACACATAACGATTTTTTAAGTGGTGGCCCGCGCAAAATCTCGCCTTTTTTTATTCCCAGCACCATTATCAACATGATCTCCGGCAATTTATCGATCATGTATGGGATGAAAGGACCGAACCTTTCTGTCGTGACTGCCTGTAGCACAGGTCTGCATGCGATTGGCTTATCTGCTCGCATGATTGAATATGGCGATGCGGATGTGATGGTTTGCGGCGGTGCTGAAGGCTCAGTGACACCTTTGGCTGTTGGCGGCTTTGCTTCGGCTAAGGCTTTATCCGCGCGTAATGATGACCCGGCAACGGCGAGTCGCCCATGGGATAAAGAGCGTGATGGCTTTGTGCTGGGTGAAGGTGCAGGTGTGATGGTGATTGAAGAATACGAGCATGCCAAGCGGCGTGGCGCGAAAATCTATGCAGAGCTCTCAGGGTTTGGCATGGCGGCCGATGCTTTTCATATGACTGCACCAGACACCGATGGCCCCATGCGCAGCATGCAAAATGCCCTGAAAAACGCTGGGCTGAATACAGATGAAGTGCAGTACCTTAACGCTCATGGTACGTCTACACCACTCGGTGATAAAAACGAAACTGAAGCTATCAAGCTGGCTTTTGGTGCACATGTCGCTAAAGAGCTTGTAGTGAATTCCACCAAGTCGATGACCGGCCATTTGCTTGGCGGGGCAGGCGGCATAGAGTCTATTTTTACCGTGTTGGCTATCCATCATCAAATCAGCCCGCCAACGATCAATATTTTTGATCAAGACCCGGAGTGTGACTTGGATTACTGCGCCAATAGCGCGAGACCAATGAAGATTGATGCAGCGATGAAGAATAATTTTGGCTTTGGTGGCACTAACGGCACACTGATCTTCAAGAAGATTTAAGTACTTCAATCTTT
>DIUK01000102.1 GCA_002422995.1 Rhodocyclaceae bacterium UBA6160 | reverse complement strand
GGAGTGAGCAAAGCAAAGAGCAGGCCAATGATAAACTTAACCACCGTGCAATTTTCCGGATTTCCTTTTGCATTGCCCTCTTTTTCTTATGTTGGCTCCCTTCAATGACTGCTGAACCCCTTGAAAATCCTTCTTTACCTAGTCGCTTGGTGATTGCCACACGAGAGTCGCGTTTAGCCCTGTGGCAAGCTGAGCATGTTCGAGGCTTGTTGCAGCAGATTTATCCCGCATGCCAAGTGGTGCTGATGGGCATGACCACCCGTGGCGACCAGATTCTGGATCGGCCGTTGGCCAAAGTGGGCGGCAAGGGCTTGTTTGTTAAAGAGCTGGAAACGGCCTTGCTCGATGGCGTAGCCGACATTGCAGTGCATTCGATGAAAGATGTGCCGATGCAACTTGATCCGGCATTTGCAATGGTTGCCATAGGACCCAGAGAAGTGCCCGAAGATGCGTTTATCTCGAATAAATATGCGAGCCTTGACGAGATGCCGCCGGGTGCTGTTGTTGGCACATCCAGTTTGCGGCGCGAATCGCAACTGCATGCGCGCTACCCTTATCTGGCTGTTTCGCCCTTGCGCGGCAATCTGGATACCCGCTTGCGAAAGCTGGATGAAGGTCAGTTTGACGCGATCATTCTCGCAGCCGCTGGCTTGAAGCGGCTAGGCTTGGGTGAGCGAATTCGAGCCATTCTGAGTGCAGAAGACTCTTTGCCTGCACCAGGACAGGGCGCGCTAGGCATCGAAGCCCTGTCTGCGCGCAGTGATATTGCCGCCTGGATGGCACCTTTGCATGACATGACTACCGCTGCTTGTGTCCGGGCTGAGCGCGCCATGGCACGCACTTTGGGTGGTAGTTGCGAAGTGCCTTTAGGTGCCTACGCACTGCGGCGCGATGACACCATCTGGTTGCGGGGTTTTGTTGCTTCGCCAGATGGCACGCAGATAGTCCATGCAGATGCCACAGGCGCACTGAATACTCCGGAAGCATTGGGTCTGCAGGTTGCTAGCACCTTGATGGCCGCTGGTGCGCAATTGATACTTGCTGATCTTGCCTGATTTTCTCGGCTTATCGCTAGCCAGCTTCGTGCGTTCTTCGTAGCCCTCGTGAGTCTTTAGTCTGCGTTTAACTCTATGACGTCACATCAGGCAATGCCATCATCCTCACCTGAACTTCCCTTGGCCGGACGACGGATTGTTGTGACTCGTCCTGCAGGGCAGGCGGAACACTTGGCGACACGGTTGGTTGATTTGGGTGCAGTACCCTTGTTTTTTCCGGTACTCACCATTTTGCCTTGTGCCGATATCACGCCGGTAATTGACGCGGCAATCGCGTTGGATAGTTATGATCTGGCCGTGTTTGTCAGCCCTAATGCTATCGAAAAAACATTGGATATCATTTTGCCGCGCAGAGCATGGCCTGAAAAACTCAGGTGCATCGTGCTGGGCAAGATGAGTGAAAAAGCCTTGCGCTGTCGTGGTATCAATAACGTGATTTCACCCGCGTTGTCGTTTGATTCCGAAGCACTGATTGCGTTACCTGAACTACAACAAGTCAGCGGTCAGCGCATCGTGATTTTTCGAGGCGAAAACGGGCGTGAATTGCTCAGTGAAACCTTGATGGCGCGAGGGGCGGTTGTGCACCTGGTTACGTGTTATCAACGCTTGCGGGCAACCTCAAATGCTGCGCCTCTGCTAAAACACTGGGAAGCGGGAACGCTGGATGCCGTGACGCTTACTAGTAGTGAGGGCTTGCGCTATTTTTTTGACATGGTGGGTCACTTGGGGCAAGCCTGGTTGAAAAAAACACCGGTATTTGTTACGCATCAGCGCATTGCCGCACAAGCCTTGGCGCTAGGTCTAAAACAAGTGATTCCCACCGCACCAGGGGATGATGGCTTGATAGCAGAACTCATGCAATACTACGCACATCATGGAACAAGACAATAACGCACTGCTCACGCAACCGCTGCCTGCTGCAGCATCTAATAAATCAGGTATTCGCCCACTTGGCTGGGTCATGGTGTTTATCCTGGTGATTCTTTTATTGATTGTCATCGCGCAGTGGCTGGATAGTCGACGGCAAATTTCGCACATCCAGCAAGAACTGGCGCGCCGTCTTGCCAGCGCTGATCAAATTGTCAAAGATGCACGGCTGCAGGCCAAGCAAACACAGGACGAAACGCTGACATTGCAAGCCAAAGTGGTTCTGCTAGAAGAACGCTTGGCTGAAATCAAAAGTCAGTCGGTCGCTTTGCAGTCCATGTATGAAGAGCTATCCAGCAGTAGCGATCAGCGGTTATTGGCTGAAGTTGAACAAGCCGTGACGCTGGCTGCACAGCAACTGCAATTTGCCGGAAATGTAGAAACAGCCTTGATCGCTTTGGAAAATGCAGATGCGCGGCTAGCCCATGAATTACAACCGCAGTTCATGCCGATCAGGCGCTTGTTAGCGCGCGATATTGAGCGCTTGAAAGCCTCGCCTGGTGCTGATATCGCCAGCCTGTCACTCAAAATGGAAACCGTGGTTGCCGTCATCGATACCTTGCCCTTGGCTTTTGAGCAGCGTCCGAAACGCGCCAAATTATCAAGGTCGCCTACAACGCTTAATGCATCTGCCGTGTCAAACGTACCCTCCATGTTAAGCCGCGCTTATTGGCAGACGCTGGCTGCTGACGTGTGGCAGGAAATGCATCAGTTGATACGCATTGAACGCATTGAACAGCGCGACCCTGCGTTGCTGGCGCCAGAACAGAGTTTCTTCTTGCGCGAGAATCTTAAGTTGCGTTTGCTTAATGCACGGCTGGCCTTATTGCAGCGTGATGGCAAAACTTTTCGTGAAGAATCCATGCAAGCTCAGTTATTGCTGGAGCGGTATTTTGATCTGCGTGCGCCTGCCGTTGCTGCGGCAAGAAAAACCCTTGCAGCTTTGGCAAGCACTGATGTCGGCTTTAATTTGCCATCGCTTAACGAGACACTAACTGCGGTGCGCCAGCGAAAAGCCTCGCGCGAACGTGTGTCCAGTCGATAAGTTGATTTAACAATGCGCTCTCTTTTTTGGTTACTTGCACTCGCTGCTATCGCTGTAGGATTAGCGATAGCTGGCCGTTATAACGAAGGTTATGTGCTCCTGGTCACGCCGCCCTGGCGTGCGGAAGTTTCGCTGAACTTCTTTATTCTCCTTTTCGTGGTTAGTTTTTTTCTGCTGTATTTACTGGTGCGCTTTGTCAGCCATACGCTGGCTTTGCCTCGCGCAGTGGCTGCCTATCGGCAACGTCAGCGCTTAATGAAGGCTAACATGGCGCACTTTACGGCAGCTCGCTTTTTGCAAGAAGGTCGCTATAGCCACGCCTTGCGTATTGCCGAAAAAGCCTGGGCCGACCACCCCATGCCGGGTGCTATCGCCATGCTGGCTTGTCGCGCAGCACATGGCCTGCGCGATACAGCGCGTGAATCTCTATGGCTTGAGCGCTTAGCTACTACAGATGCTCAAGGCTTTAAAACAGCACGTCTGATGATTGAAGCGGAGTTTGCGATTGATGAACGTCGTTATGATGATGCTCGCGCCATTCTGCAAGCTTTGGCTCAGCATGGCGGACGGCATATTGCGGCATTGCGTTTGGAGTTGCACGCAGCGCGTGGCCTGGAAGATTGGGATGAAGTAGCCAAACTCGTGCGCCAGCTGGAAAAACATAAAGCCTTAACCCACGATCAGGCCTTGTCACTACGCAACAGTGCCTTGCGTGAATCGGCGCGTGCATTGCATGGCAATAAAGCAAGCTTATTGCGTTATTGGCAGGAGCTGGACGCAAAAACCCGCGCAGAGCCGATTATGGCGGCCAATGTTGTGAAAGCATTGATTGCAGCCGGGGGGAGCCCGGACGCACAGCAAATTATTGAAACATCGCTCAATAAACAATGGGATGACGACTTGGTATTGTTGTATGCGGAATGTATTGGTGGGGATTTGGTTGGGCGTATTGCGCAGGCAGAAAAATGGCTGGCGCAACAGCCGCGTGACGCAACACTGTTATTGACGCTTGGACGCTTATGCTGTCAGCAGCAATTATGGGGCAAGGCACAAAGTTATTTTGAGGCATCGCTAGCGGTTGAGCCGAAACGGGCAGCGCATCTTGAACTCGCGCAGTTGTTTAATCAGCAAGAAAAGTCGGCGCTGGCGATACGGCATTATCAGGCTGCTGTGGCAATGAGTTAAAGCAGAGGTGTATTACGCAGGTATGTTTTACGTTCTGCTTTATGCTTGATTGTGAAAAATCATTAACGCACCCTGCAAAGCCTTAGCCTTAGTCCTAGCCTTAGTGTCGCTTGGCAGTAGTTCAGGACTTTTGAAATGAACAGGACGTTTTGTTGCTAAAAAAGCAAACCCAAAAATTAAATCCAATCGCGCACGGGTAAAAACTCGGTATACAGTTTTTCTTCTGCACTGCCCGTTTCGGGGTGCCAGTCGTAACGCCAGACCACATTGGGCGGCAGGGACATCAAAATAGATTCTGTGCGCCCGCCCGATTGCAGGCCAAACAGTGTGCCGCGATCCCAGACGAGATTAAATTCCACATAGCGGCCACGGCGATAAGCTTGAAAGTCACGCTCCCTATCGCCATAAGATAATCTGCAACGGCGTTCGATGATGGGCAAATAGGCGGGCAAGAATTGATTGCCAACGCTTTTTATCAGCGCAAAACAGCGCTCAAAACCATCTTCGCCACTTTCGTTCAGGTCGTCAAAAAAGATACCGCCCACACCACGCGCTTCATTGCGGTGTTTAAGGAAGAAATAACGGTCGCACCAGGCTTTGTAATCGGCATACACATTGTCGCCAAAAGCGGCTAATGCTTCACGGCAGGTTTGATGAAAATGGGTGGCATCTTCGATAAAGCCATAATAAGGCGTCAAGTCCATGCCGCCACCAANNGCGACAAAAAAACGCACATTCATGTGCACTGTCGGGCAGTAAGGATTGTGCGGATGCAGTACCAGCGAGACGCCCATGGCTTCCCAGTGACGTCCAGCCAGTTCTGGCCGATGTGCGGTGGCTGAAGCAGGCAGGGTTGTGCCTTTGACATGCGAGAAATTAACCCCGCCACGTTCAAAAAACAGGCCGTTTTCGATCAGCCGCGAAATCCCGCCGCCGCCTTCCGGGCGCTGCCATTCATCACGGCGAAATGTTTCGCCATCAAAGGCTTCCAGTGCGTTGACAATCTGCGTTTGCAGGTTGAGCAAATAATCGCGAACGGCGGGGATATTCATGGGTATTTATAGCGGAGATAGTTTGACGTCCAGCATGCGTTCTGTTTGCGTTGCACGGAACGCGGCGAGTTTTTTATTCAGTTCAGCATCCGTGCCTGCCAAAATTGCCACAGCCATCAAGGCCGCATTGGCTGCGCCTGCTTC
>DIUK01000052.1:4741-7304 GCA_002422995.1 Rhodocyclaceae bacterium UBA6160 | reverse complement strand
CCGGCAAGTACAAAGTCAAGCTGCGTGTGCTCTCCAGCTTGGAAGCGGAAGGCCAGGAAACGGCTGGCACATTGATTACCTTTGAGGAAAACAGCGCTATGGAACAACCCATTATTTCTGGCATCGCCTTTAACCGTGACGAAGCCAAACTCACCGTCTCCGGCGTGCCGGACCGTCCTGGCATTGCCTATCAAATTCTGGGCCCAATTGCCGAGGCCAATATCGACGTGGATATGATCATCCAGAACGTCGGCCATGATGGCACAACCGACTTTTCTTTCACCGTGAATCGCAGTGAATATGCGCGGGCGAAAAAAATGCTGGAAGAGCAAATTCAGCCCCATGTCGGCGCGTTGCGGGTGGATGGCGATAACAAGATTTGCAAAGTGTCCGCTGTCGGTGTTGGCATGCGCTCCCATCCCGGCGTGGCCAGCAAAATGTTCCGCACGCTGGCTGAAGAAGGTATCAACATCCAGATGATTTCCACATCCGAGATCAAGATTTCAGTTGTCGTAGATGAAAAGTATCTGGAGCTCGCAGTACGTGCCTTGCACCGAGCCTTTGATTTAGACCAAGCTACCGCCTGAATTTTATCGTGCCCTGCTGGCAGGTCGCTTGGGCAGTGATATGGCACTGATGTGGCAATGGTATGGCGCTGGAGGTCACAAGATTAACCGGTTGGTCTGTGGGTTAAAAAACCCCGAGCGCCAACCCATTTGCCATCAAACTGCCGAGTGCTTCGCAGCGCAAGATATCTTCCGCTGAAATGGTTTTGGGGCTGAGTATTGCTTCTGCGGTTTGGGCATGTGTGCAAACAATGAGCGGGTCGGCGACGGCACGCAATCGCCATCCGGTTGTAATGCGCTCAATCTGGCGCGCTGCATTTTGCCCGTCACTGCCAGCGCAAATCAGGGTGGCATAAGGCCGCCCGTTAATTTTATCCAGTGCTGGATAATAGCAGCGGTCAAAAAAGTCTTTCATCAGACCCGAGACAGCGCCAAGGTTTTCCGGGGTAGCAAAAACATAGGCGCTGGCTGTCAGCACATCTTCCGGCAAAGTCTCTGGTGCTAATTTGATTTTTGCGACAAGGGTATCTTCTATCGCTGCGTCTTTGACGCCTTTGATCAAGGCGCGAGCCATTTGCTCAGTACCGCCTGTTACGGAGTAATAAATCACCAACAGGGTTTTCTTGGGTTGCATATTTGCCTGCAATTGCTAGGCTTGCAAAAAACTGGCTATGTCTCGTAGCAACGTAATAATGCAGCTACGGTAATCGTTTACTTTTCTTGCAAAGCACTATTTAGCCGTTGCGCACGGGCTTTGGATTCGGCTTTGTTCATTTCAGAGACTTGCCGACCATAAGCTTCGCGAGCTTCAAGACCACGTTGTGTGGCTTCAATGCTCCGAATGCAACGCCAACGAGTGCCTGTTTTAGTCACCATTTTGCGCATTTCTTCACGTGGGTGATGTGTGCGGCAGTGGTAGCAATAAACGAGTTCTTTTGTTTCTTTAGTCATGGAATGCCATTCAAATTACATCAAATCAATTTACTAAAATCTTGCTTTACCTTGCGAAACTAAAGACTTAAGGCGAGCAAAGGGTTCATTTTGACATATTCAGATTGCTCTTGTGATTAAGGAGGATGACAAGTGTTGCTTTTTATCCTTAAAAACATTATCCAGCCAATGAAAAAGGTGCTTTGGTGGGCGGTACTGGGATCGAACCAGTGGCTTCCACCGTGTGAAGGTGGCACTCTACCGCTGAGTTAACCGCCCGCGAAAAGAGCCGACTATTTAACCATAGACTGGCCTCAAGGTCAATTACTCTCCGCACTGGATGGCGTAAAATCAAGCGTCTTTCACCTTTTATTGGCTTGGATTCTCATGACTTTACGCACCCGTTTCGCCCCCAGTCCGACTGGTTTTTTGCATATTGGCGGCGCGCGCACAGCGCTCTTTGCCTGGGCTTATGCCCGTCGGCATGGCGGAAAATTTATTCTGCGCATTGAGGACACGGATGTCGAACGTTCAACACCCGAGGCAGTTCAGGCGATTCTGGATGGAATGAACTGGTTGGGACTGAACTATGACGAAGGCCCGTTTTACCAGATGCAGCGCATGGCGCGTTACCGGCAGGTGATTACCGAGATGCTGGCCGCTGGCACGGCCTACTATTGCTATACCTCGCGCGAAGCACTGGATGCACTGCGTGCTGAGCAGGAGGCGCGGAAGGAAAAGCCTCGCTACGATGGCCGCTGGCGCCCGGATACGGGGAAAACCCTGCCACCAGTGCCAGATGGCGTGCCGCCAGTTGTGCGCTTTCGTAACCCGATCGATGGTGTGGTGGCCTGGGATGATCAAGTCAAAGGGCGTATCGAATTCGCCAACACTGAGCTGGATGATTTCATTATTGCCCGCGCAGACGGCACGCCGACCTACAACTTTTGCGTTGTCGTGGATGACTGGGACATGGCGATTACCCACGTGATTCGTGGTGACGACCACGTGAATAACACGCCACGCCAGATCAACCTGTTGCAGGCTTTGGGCGCCCCTGTGCCAAG
>DIUK01000052.1:0-4721 GCA_002422995.1 Rhodocyclaceae bacterium UBA6160 | reverse complement strand
ACGAGGAGGGTTATCTGCCTGAGGCCGTGCTGAACTATCTGGCGCGGCTGGGCTGGTCGCATGGGGATGAAGAAGTGTTCAGCATGGCGCAGTTTACGCAGTGGTTTGATTTGAACCACATCACGGCATCTGCCGCGCAGTTCAACACCGAAAAGCTCAACTGGCTCAATGCGCATTACATCAAGGCAGCGGATCTGCAACGCTTGGCGGCTGAAGTGGTGCGGCGTTTGGCTCAGCAAGGGGTCACTACCGAACAGGGGCCGGATCTTGCCAAGGTGGTTGCGTTGTACCGTGATCGAGCCGGCAACCTGAACGAGTTAGCTGACGCAGTGCATCCGATGTATGTGCGGGTGCCGGCGAGTGAAGAAGTCCGTGCGCAACATTTAACGGAGCCTGCCTGCAATGCGCTAAAAGCGTTGCGCGATCGCTTGGTGGATTGCCCATGGCAAGCCGCTGAGTTGGGACAAATGGTGAAACAAACGGCTACCGAGCTCGGCCTGAAAATGCCGCAAGTGGCCATTCCGCTGCGCGTGGCCTTGCTAGGTATGCCGCAATCTCCGGCGATTGATGCGGTGCTGGAAGTGTTCGGGCGCGAGCGGGTGCTCGAACGGTTGGATGCTGCACTAAATAATTAACCAAATAAAAAACGCTTCCGAGCCGCGTGGCTGGGAAGCGTTTGGGTGAGTGGAAAAATCAGCGGCTGACGATGACGCCGTTATCCACGCGAATCTTGTCGCCTTCACGCCATCCGGGGGGCGCATCGCTGGGGAAGACTTGTGTGGTGCCGTCTTCATAGCGGACGACTGTCTCGTAAGTCTGTTTTTTCTTCATGGTTTTTTCAATCTTGTTGCCGGCTAGTGCGCCGCCGACTACGCCAATAACTGTTGCGGCAGTACGGCCATCGCCTTTGCCGACCTGATTGCCTAACAAGCCGCCGACAACACCACCGGCAACGCCACCTACGCCGCTGCCTTCAGGTTCGACAGCCAGCTCTCGGATTTGCTCAACTGTACCGCAATCTTTGCATTTGGCAGGCGCATTGGTCGCTGAAGTCGGCGCTGGTGAGACGGCGTGTTGCGTTTTATGACGCGTGGCGGTTGTCTTTTTTGCGCTTGCTTGTTTTTTCGCTGATGGATGCGGGCTCGTCGTTTCCGGCTGTTTTGAGGTGGGGGCTTGTTTCGGCTGGGATAGGCCTGGATTATTTTCTGAGCCGGTCATGAGTTCGTCAAACTGTTTACTCTCATGCTGGTTTTCACTTAACACCATAGTAGGCGTTTGATCTGCCAAGGCCACTGGATTGGGCGAAGCGGCAGGATTGGGCAAGATGCCCGTAAGAACACCCACACCTGCGAGGGCAACGGCGGTCACTGAAATAGCGGCCACCAGAATTAAAGGGTGTGTGCGTGATTTTTGATTGATTTCCATGTTGCCTCCTATCGTATAAAAAACACAGCGCAGATTACGCGAGATTTATGAGGGGGTGCCAGTTTGACATGGCTTGTTACGAATTACTTTTACTTTCGTCGTAAGTCATGCAAATAAAACCTTGCGGGATCAACGAGTTGAATAAGTCTTTTGTCGAGAGGTAAAGGCGCTTGCGTTATTTGGCACGCCAGCAACTCAGCGGCTAATGGCGCCCAAACCATACCGCGTGCGCCCAAACCCAGCAAGGCATGTAAGCCGGGCTGACGGGGCAGGCTTGACAACCCGAGTTGCCCTGCCTGCCGTGGCGTTAGCGGGGCGGGCAAGGTACCAATGAGTGGCAAGTGATCGCGCGTGGCCGCACGCACACCCGCGCGACCTGTGAGCGTGCTTGCATCGATGTTTTGCGCAGCGCCTGGCAGCAGATCGTCTAATCGTTGCAGATTGCCCAGATGGTCACTTAAGCGAGTTTGCAGATTACTATCGTTACGGTCAAAGCTTGCACCCACGCAGGCCAGGCCAGAGGTCGGCGGGATGAAATAACCCGCACGGCAGAGGACTGTCTCTAGGGATGAATAACTTTCAGTTAGCGCTGGCAGGTAAGTTATTTGGCCGCGAATCGGCGTGAGTGTGAGTGGCACAGGATAAGGCAACAGTGCATCAGCCGCTTGAGCATTTGCCAGGATGACGTGGGGCGCACTACTTAGCAAATGATCTGTATTGTCAAATATTTCCCAGCCAGTTGGCGTTTGCTCTATGCGCGTGACCGCTACGCCGTAATGTGTCTGAATATGCGTTTTGCCTGCAGCAAGCAGGGCTTTGCATAAGCTTACCGGATCAACCCAACCACCGCCAGGAAACCACCATCCGCCGTGCGCAACGGCATGGCCTGTGCGTATTTCTGCCGCTTTTTTATCCAGAAAGCTCACCAATTCAGCAGGTAGATTGAGCTCTTCTAGCGTAAGGCGTTGCAACGCTTCGTGCGTTGCATCTCGTGCAATTTGCAGGACGCCGCAGGGTGACCAGCGCACGCCAGGCAGTTCAGCCAGACGGCGCAGGGCATGTTGGTAGCAAGCGCGTGAGAGCCGGGCAGCTGGCGCGTCGTCTCGCGTTAATAATGGCAGCAACACGCCAGAAGGATTGCCTGATGCAGCTTCTGCCGGTGCGGCATTGCGTTCAAACAGCTCAACCTGCCAGCCGCGATGCGCCAGTCGTTCACTAATGGCAATGCCCGCTATGCCGGCACCAATGACAAGTGCTTTATTGACTGTTTTATTGATAACGTATTCACTTTGTCTTGCATTTGCCATAAGTAATAAATAGCAAAAGTCGGCGCTGGTGATACGGCGATTATTTTATTCAGGGCGCATTTGCGGGAACAGAATAACGTCGCGAATCGAAGCGCAATCAGTCAGCAGCATGACCAAGCGATCAATGCCGATGCCGCAGCCGCCGGTGGGCGGCAGGCCGTATTCGAGCGCGCGAATGTAATCGGCGTCGTAATACATGGCTTCTTCGTCGCCGGCTTCTTTGGCTTTGGCCTGTTCCATGAAGCGTGCGGCCTGGTCTTCCGGGTCATTCAATTCTGAAAAACCATTGGCGATTTCGCGGCCGACGATGAAGAGCTCAAAGCGCTCGGTAATGTCCGGGTTGGTATCGCTGCGCCGTGCCAAGGGCGAGACTTCAGCGGGGTAGTCGATGATGTAAGTCGGCTCCCACAACTCGGCTTCAGTGGTTTCTTCAAACAGCGCCAGCTGCAAAGCGCCAAGACCTGCATGGCGCAGGTGCGGTGCGTTGAGGTCGCACTTCAGGTCGGCCAGCTTTTGCCGCAGCCAGGCGATGTCGTTCAACTGCTCGAATGAATAACCGGGATGGTAATGATGAATGGCGCCGGTGATGGTATGGCGCGCAAAAGGCTTGGACAGGTCCAGCTCGCGGCCCTGGTAGCTGAACACTTCCGTGCCCAGCGCCTCGCGTGCCGAATGGCGCAGCAGGCCTTCGGTGAAATCCATCAGTTGGCGATAGTCGGTATAGGCCTCGTAAAACTCCATCATGGTGAATTCGGGGTTATGCCGGGGCGAGAGACCTTCATTTCGGAAATTGCGATTGATCTCGAACACTTTTTCAAACCCGCCGACCACCAGACGCTTTAAATACAGTTCAGGCGCGATACGCAGGAACAACTCCATGTCCAGCGCGTTGTGATGGGTCTTGAATGGCTTGGCCGCCGCGCCGCCTGGCAGCGGGTGCATCATGGGCGTTTCGACTTCCAAAAAGTGATGGTGCGTCATGTAATTGCGGATCGACTGCACCATGCGGCTGCGGGCGACAAAGGTGAGCCGCGTTTGCTCATTGGTGATGAGGTCGACATAACGGCTGCGATATTTTTGTTCCACATCGGTCAAGCCGTGGAATTTTTCCGGCAAGGGGCGCAGGGATTTGGTGAGCAGACGAATCTCGCTGCAATGCACGGTGAGCTCATTGGTTTTGGTTTTCATCAGGGTGCCTTCGCAACCGATGATGTCGCCGCTATCCCAATGCTTGAATTCAGCGTGTTCTGCTTCGCCTATTGACTCATTGCTGATATATAGCTGAATTCGCCCGGACATGTCCTGAATGGTGGCAAAACTGGCCTTGCCCATCACGCGCTTTAACATGATGCGGCCGGCCACCTTAACGGTGATTGGCAGGGCTTCGAGCTCTTCGCGGGTTTTTTCGCTATACAGCTCGTCGAGCCTGCCAGCGAGATTTTCGCGTGAAAAGTCATTGGGGAAGGCTTGGCCAGCAGTGCGCCAGGCATGAAGCTTTTCACGCCGCTCGGCAATCAGGCGGTTTTCGTCAACAGGAATAGCAGGTTGTTCGCTCATGGGGATCGTCCAGTTTTGTGTCAGGTGTCAGGTGCCAGGTGATTTGGGCGTGGTGGCTTTAAGTATTTGCTTGAAATGCGCTGTTGAAATTACACACCTTGCTTTAAGCTCGCTTCAATAAACGGGTCAAGATCGCCGTCGAGCACTTTTTGCGTGTTGGAGGTCTCAACGTTGGTGCGTAAATCCTTGATGCGGCTTTGGTCCAGCACGTAGCTGCGGATCTGGTGTCCCCAACCTACGTCGGTTTTGCCTGCTTCGAGCTTATCTGCCTCGGCTTGTCTTTTGCGCATTTCTTCTTCATACAGGCGCGACTTCAGCATGGTCATCGCCTCGGCGCGGTTGCGGTGTTGTGAGCGGTCGTTTTGACACTGGACCACAATGCCGGACGGGATGTGCGTGATGCGGATGGCCGAATCGGTCTTGTTGATGTGC
>DIUK01000122.1 GCA_002422995.1 Rhodocyclaceae bacterium UBA6160 | reverse complement strand
TGCTCGCCCTTGCGCTCGGCCACGACGGGCGCGAGGATCATCAGCCGTGTATCGGCAGGCAGGGAGAGGACGTGGTCGACCATTTGCGAGACGCTCATGGCGGCCAACGGCAAATTGTGCTCCGGGCAATGCGGCGTGCCCGCGCGGGCATAGAGCAGGCGCAGATAGTCGTGAATTTCCGTGACCGTGCCAACCGTTGAGCGCGGGTTGTGGCTGGTGGCTTTTTGTTCGATGGAAATCGCGGGTGACAAGCCCTCAATCAGATCAACGTCGGGCTTTTCCATCATCTGCAAAAACTGTCGCGCATAGGCCGAGAGTGATTCCACATAGCGGCGCTGGCCTTCGGCATAGAGGGTGTCAAAGGCCAGTGAGCTTTTGCCGGAGCCAGACAGGCCGGTAATGACGGTGAGCTTGTTGCGGGGTAAGTCCAGATTGATATTCTTGAGATTGTGCGTTCGTGCACCGCGAATTTTGATGGTATCCATAAGGCCAAAAAGAAGTAGGTGGGGACGCACTGAACAAGTGGTTTTATCTATGTTTCGACAAGCTCACCATGCGCGGCGCCAATTCAATTATTTAACGTTCATCCTAAACCTGTCAAAGCGCTTAATCAGTGCTTTCATAGCGCTAACCTGACTGCAGAACAGCTGCAGGGCAACTCGGTAATGTACTAGTATACGCGGCTTAAATCATCCCACTGAATAACTCATCCAGCCTTATGTCTGATCAACAAATGCACGCCATGACCCGTGAAGAAAAACGCGCGGGTATTTCGTTAGCTTCTATTTTCGCGTTGCGGATGTTAGGCATGTTTTTGATTCTGCCTGTGTTTGCTGTTCATGCGCAAACCCTGCCAGGTGGTACCAACCTGACCTTGGTCGGCTTGGCGCTCGGCGCTTATGGCTTGACGCAAGCCATTTTTCAAATCCCATTTGGCATGGCTTCCGATAAGTTTGGGCGCAAGCGAGTCATTATTGTTGGTTTGGTGCTTTTTGCCATTGGTTCAGTTTTTGCTGCTATGGCGACAGATATTTACTGGACGATTTTTGGTCGTGTTCTGCAGGGCGCAGGTGCTATCTCTGCGGCGGTAACGGCTTTGGCTGCCGATTTAACGCGTGAGCAGCACCGCACTAAAGTAATGGCGATGATCGGTTCATCCATTGGCTTGGTCTTTGCGTTTTCATTAGTTGCTGCGCCCCTGCTCTATGCGGTCATTGGCATGCACGGCATTTTCTGGATGACAGGTGGCCTGGCGCTGGCAGCTATTGCTGTTGTCATCTATATCGTTCCCGAGCCGCCACCAGTGCATGCAGGCTTGCGCGTGCCTTTCCGTGAGGTGTTGGTCAATACACAATTATTACGGCTTAATTTAGGCATTTTCATTTTGCATATGGCGCAAATGATGATGTTTGTAGTGGTTCCTGGCTTGTTGATCAGCACGGGTGGCTTGCCGTTGGCATCTCACTGGCAGGTATATCTGCCAGCCGTATTGATCTCGTTTGTTTTAATGGTTCCAGCGATCATTTATGCTGAAAAACGCCAAAAATTGCGTACGGTTTTTGTTGCTGGCATTGTTTTATTGCTGTTGACCTTACTGATGCTGGGTTTGCAGAGCAACCATTTTTACGTTGTTGCAGGCGGATTATTGAGCTTTTTTGTAGCCTTTAACTTGCTCGAAGCAATGCTGCCCTCTTTGGTTTCCCGGGTTGCGCCACCGCAGGCCAAAGGCGCTGCTTTGGGGGTATATAACACCGCGCAGGCGCTGGGCTTGTTTATGGGTGGTGCTTTAGGCGGTTGGATTGTCAAACATTACAATGCGCAAAGCGTATTTTTATTTGCTGCAGGCATTACGCTTATTTGGCTGGCTGCAGCTGCAACGATGCAAGCAATCCTACCGCGCCAACTGGCGATGAATGCAACAAAAACGAATGACCTGTTGGTTTAGAAAAGTTAACTTAACACACTATTTTTAGAGGGAGATTTACGATGGCATCTGTCAATAAAGTAATCCTGGTCGGCAATCTGGGCAAGGATCCTGAATCACGCTACATGCCAAATGGTGACGCTGTGGTGAATATCACCCTCGCTACAACGGACACATGGAAAGACAAACAGACGGGCGAAAAGAAAGAGGCCACCGAATGGCATCGCGTAGTGTTCTTCCGCAAGCTGGCTGAAATTGCCGGTCAATATCTCAAAAAAGGTTCGCAGGTGTATATCGAAGGCGCACTTAAAACTCGCAAGTGGCAAGATAAAGACGGGCAAGAGCGCTACACCACTGAGATTGTGGCTGATTCAATGCAAATGCTGGGTAGTCGTCAAGGCATGGGCGATGCAGCCCCAAGAGAGGCTGCACGCTCATCCTCCACCTCTTCCTCATATGATGCGCCAGCCAAGCCTGCAGCCAGTGTGCCCGCCAGCTCAAACACAGGCGGGGGCAGCTTCAATGATTTTGAGGACGATATTCCTTTCTAGCGCCTAGCTAGCAATCACATTAATAGATTGTGTATTTTGTCCTGGCAGCTGATGACTGATCGACTCAAAATGCTTTCATGGCGCGACGTGATTTTTGTTGCGCTACCCTCGGTATTGCTGCTGCTTGTGGCTTTTTGGTTGGCTGCCAGCTACATTAAACCAGCTCCGCCGAGTCGTGCAGTGATCAGTACAGGGAGTGAAGGTGGGGCGTATCAGCGTTTTGGTGCCCTGTATGCCGATGTTTTAGAAAAAAATGGCGTGCAGTTGATAACCCAGCCTTCGGCCGGTTCCCCGGAAAACTTGCAACGCTTGCGCGACCCGGATTCTGGTGTGGATGCGGCTTTTATCCAAGGAGGCACGGCCTTATCCAAGGCAGATGAAGAAACTCTGGTGTCGCTCGGTGAGCTGTATTACGAGCCGTTATGGATTTTTTATCGGGATGGCGTTATCAAAGATAGTGCGTCCGTGCTTGATCTCAAAGGCAAACGCTTGGCGATTGGTCAGGCGGGCAGTGGCACACAGCGTTTGGCGCGCGAAGTACTTTCCGCAAATGGGATTGATGAGCTGAACACAACATTAATCGAGTCTGGTGGATTTGAAATAGCCGTGCAACTAACGGCAGGGAAAGTGGATGTCGTGTTTGTTGTTGGTCCTACCCAATCGGCACTGGTTTGGGTTTTGCTTTACACAAAGGGAATCCATTTGCTGGATATTGCGCAGGCAGAGGCCTACACGCGGCGTTTTGCATACTTAAAACATCTGGTTTTGCCACGTGGTGCTATCGATTTTGTGCAGAATATTCCGCCACGGGATATACAAATGGTGGCTACGACCGCCACCTTGCTGGCACGTGAAGACACGCATCCTGCCTTGTTGTGGCTGCTTTTGCAGGCGGCCAGCCAAGTGCATGCTGAGCCGGGTGTTTTTCAAAAAGCGGCTGAATTCCCTCGACAAGCCACTAATGGCGAATTTCCTGTCGCGTCTGAGGCGGTGCGTTATTACACCAATGGCAAGCCTTTTTTACAGCGTTACTTACCTTTTTGGGCAGCGATATTGATTGACCGGTTATTAGTGTTGCTAGTGCCTATTTTGGCCGTTTTTTATCCCTTGTTTCGCTTTGCGCCCAGCCTTTATGGCTGGCGTATCCGATCCCGCATTTATCGACGTTATGGTGAGCTTAAATTTCTGGAAAGCGAAGTTGAAGAAGCACCACAGCGTCATACGCGACAGGAATGGTTAAAAAAGCTCGATGACATTGAAGCCGATGTGAGCCATATCCGCACGCCACTGGCTTTTGCTGACATGCTCTACACCTTGCGACAACACGCGAGCCTGGCGCGTGAGACGATTATCAAGCGTACGCAGGCGGGGTTGTAATCAAGTTGTCACTAAGCATCCATAGACTGTGCTTCTATTCAAAACAGTGGCCCGCTCCTGTCTGGGCCTTGCATGGCGATCATGGTTAGGCTAGAATTCTGCTTCTTTGCAGTAGGCGCGTAGCTCAGCTGGTTNNCAAAAATTTGGTAGGTCAAGTTAAAACGCGTTAGATATTTATTAAATGTAAATGCCTAGCGTTTTTTGCTTTTTAAGCCAGGATCGATGAATTCTGACTCATCCAGGCACAGCGCCTTCAAATGGCCATGTCACGTGCGCTACTCCA
>DIUK01000153.1:6979-7392 GCA_002422995.1 Rhodocyclaceae bacterium UBA6160 | reverse complement strand
GGCGATTGCAGGCCAGTCTCATTAAGTTGGGTGACGTCATTTACTTTGATGTAGGCCAAGCCTTTGGCGCCGTAGATTTTGACGAACTCGGTGTAAGCGTCAATCTCGCTGCGGGTGAGCGCTTTCTCGCCGCTGCCGCCGCCCGGTATGCGTAAGGCAGCCACGCGTCCACCGGAAGTGGCCGGGCCGCTGAACACCTTGAATGCGACATCGGTTACGACATCGCCCACATCCACCATTTCCAGTGTGACGCGCAGATCGGGTTTGTCCGAGCCAAAGCGCTGCATGGCTTCATGGTATGTCATGCGTGGAAATGGGTTGGGCAAATCGACAGCCAGTGCAGTTTTGAAAACGCTGCGGATCATGGCTTCCATCAAGTCGGTAATCTGCACCTCGGTCAAAAATGAGGTTTC
>DIUK01000153.1:0-6972 GCA_002422995.1 Rhodocyclaceae bacterium UBA6160 | reverse complement strand
TGATCTGGTAATAGCGGTCGTAGCCTGCGACCATAAGCAGTTGCTTGAATAACTGCGGTGATTGCGGCAAGGCAAAAAACTGGCCGGGATGTACGCGTGATGGCACCAGATAATCGCGCGCGCCTTCCGGGGTTGATTTGGTCAGCATCGGCGTTTCGATGTCGATGAAGCCCGAGTCATCGAGAAAGCGGCGAAAAGCCATGGCGACTTTGTAGCGCAGCATCAAATTCTTTTGCATTTGCGGGCGACGCAAGTCGATTACGCGGTGAGTCAAGCGCACGTTTTCAGAGAGGTTTTCTTCATCCAGCTGAAAGGGCGGCGTTACGGCGGTGTTCAGCACTTCGAGTTCATGACACAGAATCTCTATCTCGCCGGTGGGTAAATTGGCATTCTCGGTGCCGGCAGGACGGCGGCGTACGCGGCCGGTTACGCGCAGGACAAATTCGTTGCGCACATCTTCAGCGATGGCGAACATCTCCGGACGGTCAGGGTCGCACACGATTTGCGCCATGCCTTCACGGTCACGCAAGTCGATAAAAATCACGCCGCCATGGTCACGCCGACGGTGGTTCCAGCCGCAAATGGTAACAATTTGATCAACATGGGAGGCATTGATTTGGCCGCAGTAATGAGTACGCATAAAGTGTGATCCGACAAAAAGCCCTAAGGGCGGTAATTATTGAGTAGGTGAAATGACAGGTGGATGACCATGTGGCACTGTGCGCATGGGTGGGGCAACTACACCCATGGAGACGATGTATTTCAAGGCATCATCAACACCCATGTTGAGTTCAATGACATCTGCTTTGCGCACAAAAAAGAAAAACCCGTTCACTGGACTAGGGGCAGTGGGAATAAATACACCCACATATTCCTCTGGCAGCAGGTCTTCAACCGCACGCGCTGGCGTACCGGTTTGAAAGGCAATAGCCCAAGCATCGGGGTGCGGGTAGCGAATGAGCAATACTTTGCGAAAAGCTTCACCATTACTCGAAAACAGCGTATCGCTCACCTGTTTGATAGCGTAATAAAGCGACTTGACGATGGGGATTCGCGCAAGCAGGCTTTCCCAAAAGCGCACTAATTTTTGCCCGAGAATATTTGCGGTGAATAAACCGGTGAAAAACACAACCAGCAGCGTAAGCACAACACCTAAACCAGGCAAATAGAAACCCAATAAACGCTCTGGCTGGATGGCTTTCGGCAGAAAGGTCAGGGTTTGATCCATTGACTGCACAATGAGCGATAGCACCCAGAGGGTTAGCGCTAGAGGTACCCAGATGAGCAAGCCGGTGAGGAAGTACTTTTTCAAAATACCTAGGTTCAAAAAATTTAACTGACGGACGAAGTTGAAGTCGCCGTGCTTGAGGTGGTCGGTGCTGCCGGGGCAGCAGGCGTGGCCGATACAGGAGAAGATGCATTGGTCGTGCTAGCAGGGGGGGGTGCTGAGCTTGCAACTTCTGTTGTTGAGGACTTATTGCCGCCTTTGAAATCAGTGGCATACCAACCACTGCCTTTGAGTTGAAAGCCAGGTGCTGTGAGCTGTTTGGCAAAAGTCTCAGCTTGGCATGCGGGACAAGTGGTGAGCAGCGGGTCGCTGATTTTTTGCATCACCTCTTTCTCAAATCCGCATTGTGTGCAGCGATAAGCATAGATCGGCATGACATTCTCCGGGAAGTCTGAATAACGGGCAATTATAGCGCGTGTCGAGCGTGTGCTATGGCGATATACAGCGAACAGGCAAGCTACAGCGTGATGCCCAGATAAGCGTGAGTGAGCGGCTTACCCCAGATCAAGCAAACCACTCCTGCGGTCGCCAGATAGGGGCCAAAGGGAATAGGCACTTCACGCCCCTGTTTGGCGAAGATCATCAGACTAATGCCGACAACTGCGCCGACTAAGGAGGAAAGCAGAATCATCACCGGCAGCATTTGCCAGCCCAACCAGGCACCAAGCGCAGCCAGTAATTTGAAATCTCCATAACCCATACCCTCTTTGCCGGTGATGAGTTTGAACAGCCAATACACGCTCCAGAGCGATAGGTAGCCAGCGATTGCACCAATAACGGCACTGGATAAGTCGGTATAAGTGCCAAACAGGTTGAATAGCAAGCCAAGCCAGAGCAAAGGCAAGGTGATATTGTCAGGCAAGAGCTGCGTGTCGTAATCAATGCCGGTGAGGGCAATTAATGCGCCAATTAAAATTAGCGCACCCAAGCCTGCGGTCGTTAACCCAAAATGCATGGCGGCAAAGGCAAACAGTGCGCCTGTGATGAGCTCAACTAAAGGGTAGCGGATGGAAATAGCTGCTTTACAGGCACTGCACCGCCCACGTAACCAAAGCCAACTGAAAACGGGGATATTTTCTGCAGCGGTAATAGGGTGCTGACACTTGGGGCAACGGGAGCGCGGGCGGGATAGGTTCAGGGTTGCCGCCGCGGGTGCGGGCTCGCCGCGAAATTCGGCACATTGCGTAGCCCAGTCGTGTTCCATGATGATAGGCAGGCGGTGAATGACCACATTCAAGAAACTGCCGATGACCAAACCCAACAGACCGGCGATAAGAATAATCGCCGAGGGATCGGCAAGCGTCAATATGCTCATCCGGATGCTTAGCCTACAACCGAGCCAAGTTTGAAAATAGGCAGGTACATGGCGACAACCAGGCCGCCGATTAGCACGCCTAAAATAACCATGATGATCGGCTCCATCAGGCTGGATAATGCATCAACGGCATCATCGACTTCGGCTTCGAAAAAATCAGCCACTTTGCCAAGCATGGAGTCTAATTGACCAGATTCTTCGCCAATGGCTACCATTTGAGTCACCATGGGAGGAAAGACGTTTGCGTTTTGCATCGCCACCGTTAGGCTAGAGCCGGTGCTCACTTCATTTTGAATTTCTTTGGTGGCTGTGGCGTAAACGTAATTGCCGGATGCGCCACCAACAGAATCCAGTGCTTCTACCAAGGGAACGCCTGCAGCGAACATGGTGGATAGCGTACGTGTCCAGCGGGCAATGGATGTTTTACGAATCAGATCGCCAAATACGGGCAGTTTGAGCGCATATTTATCAACGGCAATCTGAAAAGGTCGGGAGCGTTTGAAAAAATAAACCGTGGCATAAATGGCCGCAAAAAGACCGCCAAAAATATAGTGCCAATTGGCGACAAATCCATCTGAAATGGCAATCACGACTAAAGTCGGGCCTGGCAAGTCGCCGCCAAAACTTGCGAAAACACCCTTGAAGGCAGGTACGACAAAAATCATGATAACTGCAGTGATAACAAAGGCGACGACTAAAATCGATGTTGGATAGAACATCGCACTTTTTAGTTTGGACTTGATCGCCTGGATTTTTTCTTTGTAGGATGCCAAGCGATCAAGCAGAGAATCCAGGATGCCGGCTTGTTCACCTGCCCCGACAAGGTTGCAGAACAAGTCATCAAAGTGCACGGGGTATTTGCGAAACGCAGCGGCCAGACTCGAGCCTGTTTCAACATCTGTTTTGATGGCAACCAAAAGTTTTGCCAAAGCAGGATTATTCGTGCCTTTGCCTACAATATCAAAGGATTGCAACAATGGTACGCCAGATTTAACCATGGTAGCCAACTGGCGGGTAAAGAGGGTGATGTCTTTGTCGGTGACTTTGCCACCTGAGCCGATCTTTTTCTGCTTGATTTTGGTGATCAGGATGCCCTGACGGCGCAAAGACACATTCGCTACAGAAATACTGGGGGCATTGATCTCACCACGCATTACTTTGCCTGATTTATTTTTACCTTCCCAGATAAAAGTGGCATCTTTTACGACCAGATCTTTCCGTCGTGCTGTAGCGCTTGTCGCCATGCCTTCCCCTTTAAGCTAATTGCTTGTCATCAATGGACAACCTTCCGAAGGTTATCACTCTTGTGCAGGCATGTGAAGCCGCACCCTTTTTATCTTGCGGTCTTGTGTTTGAATGATTTCCATGGGTACGTCAGCTACTTTTATGCCAACGCCAACCTCGGGGATATCCTGCAAATGCTCAATGATCAAACCATTGAGAGTACGTGGACCATCCACAGGTAAATCAAGCCCTAACTGGCGGTTTAGCTCTCGCAAGTTCATTCCGCCATCGACGAGAACGGTACTATCATCATCCCATTGCAGCCGAACACCAACATCCGCTTGCCGGGTGGTAAATTTTCCGACGAGCGCTTCTACAATGTCTTCAAGCGTAACAAGGCCTTGGATTTCGCCATATTCATCCACTACCAAGCCTAGTCGTTGGCGGTTTTCACGAAAGAATTGCAATTGGGTGTAGATCGGTGTTGCCGCAGGAATAAAATAGGGCTCAGTCATCCGCTCGCGCAGCGAGCCCAGGCTTATTTCGCTGTTAAAGGCTTCTCCTAGGAGGTGGCGCAGACGCAGAATGCCGATCACATTCATTGGGTCGTTTTCCGAGACGATGACGCGGGTGTGGTAGCTGGTGGCCAGTTGAGCCATGATGTCCTCAAAGGGTGCGGCGAGGTCGATGGATTCAATTTCCCCACGAGGTGTCATGATGTCCGCAACCGTGACTTCTTCCAATTCAAATAAGTTAAGCAAAATTGAACGGTGCTGAATCGGAATGAATTGTCCTGAATCAAGAACCACAGCACGTAATTCTTCCGCAGTGAGATGATGCCCCTCAGTGCCTTGCCTGGAATGTAAATTCAGTAAACGCAGTAGCGGCTTGACGAATAAATTGACAAACCAAACGGCGGGATAGGCAATGCGCAATAAGGGGGTGAGCGCGTAGCTGATGCGGATAGCCAGCCAGTCAGAATGCATGGCGCCTGCAACCTTAGGGGTGATTTCTGAAAATACCAGCAGGCAGAAAGTCACAAACAGCGCACCTGCTTCCAGGGTCCATTTTTCTTCGCCAAAAATCATCAACGCAATGTTGGCGGTGAGCATGGCCGCTAATGAATTGATCAGCGTATTGCCTAGCAAAATCACACCCAGGAGTTGATCTGTTTTACTCAGCAATTCAAGAGCCAAGCGTGCGCCGCGATGGTTTTCCTTGGACAAATGGCGCAGACGAATGCGGTTGGAGGCCATCATGACCGTCTCTGCCATCGAGAAAAAGCCGGAGACAACCAGCAAGATAGCTAAGGTGATGAATTGCGTGCTGAGGGATAGTTCGTCCATTGGAGCGAGGCTAAAAAAATCAAAAATCGAGGAGTCGGCGAGGTTTATGCCCCGCGATTGAGAATGACTTCAAGCACAAAGCGGCTGCCCACATAGGCTAGCAATAAAGTGATAAATCCGGTGAGCGTCCAGCGCAAGGCAAGACGTCCGCGCCAGCCATAAACATGGCGACCAATCAGCAAGGCAGCAAAAATCAGCCACGAGAGTATGGCAAAAAAGGTTTTGTGGTCAAAGCGCAAGGCTTGGCCGAAAAGGTGTTCGGAAAAAAAGATGCCGGAGATCAAAGTGATGCTTAACAGTACAAAAGCAATGTGTATCAGCCGGAACAAGATGGATTCCATGGTCAGCAAGGGCGGCAAGCCAGCCAAAAGCGGCGACAAGCGCCCCTGGTGCAAACTGCGCTCTGTAGCTGCCATCAGCAGGGCATGCAAAGCCGCCAGGGTAAAGAAGCTGTAAGCGAGCATGGCCATGAGCAGATGCAAACGAAAGGCTGGCGAGTCGATGTTGGTTAGTAAATGCGGATCTACAAACAGGCCAGGTAATAAGCTGGTTATAGTCGCAACCGGTAAGCCAATCATCAACAGCCCATCGAGCCGTGCATACAGGCTTTCAATCCAGTACAAGGCGATTGCCAGCCAAACCATGACGGATAAAGCCAGCGCAAAGCCAAAATGCAGGTTTATCCCGTCAAACAGGGCGAAACGAATAGTCATTGCATGTGCGACAAGGGCGGCCAGGAGTGCAACGCGTTCCCAAGGCCGCAAACCATGCTGCGGCGTGGCGAGCGAATTGACAGAGGCGGTACGCCAGCGAGTGCGCCACAAATGAAAACCGAGTGCGGTATATATCGCAGCGGCCAGTACATGCATTACTATTGGAGACATTCCTAAAGTCTACACTAAGCTACTTCAACTAATTCATCATGCTCGATAACCTCACTCAGCGCCTCGGGCGCGTCGTTAAAAATATTCGCGGCCAGGCCCGCCTGACTGAAGACAACATTGCCGACATGCTGCGCGAAGTGCGCATGGCCTTGCTGGAAGCCGATGTGGCGCTGCCTGTGATCAAAGACTTCATTGCCCGCGTGAAAGAGCGCGCTTTGGGGCAAGAGGTGATTGGTTCATTAACCCCCGGCCAGGCCTTGGTTGGCGTGGTGCAGCGTGAATTGACTGAGCTTATGGGCGGGGCAAGCACCGGGCTTAATTTAGCCACCCAGCCCCCGGCGATTATCTTGATGTCGGGTTTGCAGGGCGCGGGCAAAACTACCACCACCGCCAAGCTGGGCAAATTTCTCAAAGAGCGGCAAAAGAAAAAAGTACTCACCGTGAGTTGCGACGTGTATCGTCCAGCTGCGATTGAACAGTTAAAAGCCGTTTCCGCCCAGGCCGGGATAGATTTTTTCCCTTCCACGCCAGAACAAAAGCCTGCCGATATTGCCGCTGCCGCGATTGATCATGCCAAGCGCCACTATTACGACGTGCTGTTCATCGACACTGCGGGCCGTTTGGCGATAGACGAGAGGATGATGGCCGAAATTCGCGACTTGCACGCACAGGTCAAGCCGATAGAAACCTTGTTTATCGTGGACGCCATGCTAGGCCAGGATGCGGTCAATACCGCCAAGGCCTTTGCCGATGCACTGCCCCTGACCGGCATTATTTTGACCAAGCTCGATGGCGACTCACGCGGTGGTGCGGCCTTGTCCGTGCGGCATGTGACCGGCCAGCCGATCAAGTTTGCCGGCGTGGGTGAAAAGCTCGATGGATTGGAAGAGTTTCACCCCGACCGCATGGCCAGCC
>DIUK01000134.1 GCA_002422995.1 Rhodocyclaceae bacterium UBA6160 | reverse complement strand
GTGACGAGACGACATGAGCGGTTTTTGGTTCAGGCAGCTCTTGAATAGTGCCCTCGCATCGACCACCCAGGGAAACAATCAGCTTACCGTATGTAATATTTCCTTCCAGGTCACCTGTATCACTGATATTCAATTCTCCAGAGCACTTGAGCTCCGCCCTCACATTACCTTTGATGACGGCTTTTGTAACGTTGACCTTACCCTTGACTGAGCCCGTTTCTTCAACAAGCAACTGCTCACCACTGATTACACCGTCATATTCACCTGCTATGCGGATTAACCCTAGCGCACTCAGATCTCCGGATAATTTGGAGTTTTGATTCAGGAAAAATCCGTCTACGGGATACGTTTCATTCTTATTTTTGGAAAACATTTTGACCCCCCATGTGTCTTTGTATGAATCGTTGTCCTTGGCAAGGACAACAATTGTGAAATTACTCTGACAAAATTTCTACTTATAGTCAACAATTTGTATCTCAAAGAAACAAATCGCTCTAATTCATTGGGGTTTAAACCATAAAGGCGAGTACTTTTCCAAGCAACCAATGTTCATGGCCGCAAGTTAAAAACCATTTCCTATTACCAGCGTCTGGATTCATTTTCACAGGCGCACCACGCCTCCGCTCACTTGCTCGTCTCACGCACCCCGCGCCAGCCACATTGAACTGCTCATGCATTCGCGTTAGTGGAATCTGTCATGACCCGGTTTCTGCCTGCCTGTTTGGCCTGATACAAGGCCCCGTCTGCCGCCGCGATTATTTTCTTGAAATCGAGTCCTAGCCGGGAAGAGTCTGCAATGCCGATACTGACTGTGCTGTTCAGTGCGAGACCGGCGAGCCTGGCCATGTTTGTTGCATAGGTTTGCCGCAAGCGCTCGGCCAATCCAAGCGCCTCTTCTGCCGAGGTGGAAGGCAATAGAATACAGAACTCATCACCTCCATAGCGGGCGAAATAATCTTCTGCCCTTATCGACGCCTGTGCGATAGCAGCCAGATTACGCAAAACCTCATCGCCGACCGGATGACCGTAGTTATCGTTAATGAATTTGAATTGGTCGATATCGATCAGCATGACGGCAAAAGTATCGCCGGTTCTTTTGCAACGGGATTGCAGGCGCGTGACTTCTTCTTCAAGCTGTCGTCGATTGAAAGCACCGGTCAGGATATCGCGCGAGGCGATTTTCTGAATCTCGGCAACCAGCTGATAGTTCAACATCAGCAGAAAACCGAAAGTCACACAGGCCTGAAGCATGCATGCGGCCAGAAAGGATGAAGGATTCAGCGGAATGTTGGCGTAAAGGCCGTAATTGTCCAGATGCGACTGCCAAATCACGACGGCCCTTATAAACAGCACCCCCGCAAGCATGGCAAATGACAATCCGGTAAACCAGTATGCTGTTCGCAAGGGCTGTTGTACGCGAGCCAAAAGCGCGTGAGCGCAGGCCGCATAACCAGCCGCGAGCACAACCGAATTGACTATTGAGCGCCAAGCGATATCCGGCTGAATGAATTCGAACCAGAACGTCTGCAATGCAATGACGCCAACGAAACCCACCGCCAGCCTCTTTTGAATGCGCGCGCCCTTGAAAGACTGTATGCCCGTGAATTGCAGTGCAATACCGATCGCAAGCAAGATAGCGCCTGACAAGACGGCAAACTTGACGCCGGGAGATGGGAAACTGAAAAAATAAGCCAGGCCAAGACCGATGCCAATACACAAATTGGCTGCGGACCAATGCCAGATACCACGAATGTTGCCGGAATGCAGCCGGGCAAGCGCCAGCAAACCGCAAAACATGATGGACAACATGGCAAACAACACCATGATGGTACGAACATCCAAGCCCATGCCAGCCCTTGAAATATAATTATCAGAAAATATCAGTCTACGTTAAATAACGCGAACTTGCTGAACGGTTGGAATGGGGTCAGTCCGACCCATTTGCAAAAAACCTAGCTATCCGCCAACGCCTGAACCCATCGAACCTGACCTGGCAAACACACCTTGTGCAAATCGTATTGGTTTTCGATGAGTCTGCGTGCGTTGCTTCCCAGACGCACTCGCTCATCAGGATCTGCCAGCAGGCTGCATACCGCTTCAGCCAAACCTTGAGCATCAAAGAAATTCACCAGACGGCCAGTCACCCCATCAGCAACCACTTCCCGTACCGGTTCTGTATCGCTTCCGACAACGGCACATCCTGCGCTCATCGCCTCCAGCAGACTCCAGCTCAGAACAAAGGGATATGTCAGATAGACATGCACGGAAGCAATCTGAAACAGGTGTATCAAACTTGCATAATCGACACGACCAATGAAATGCACACGCTGCCAATCGGCAGCACTGACAAGTGTCTTCACCTCATCCCGGAATATATTGCGCCAGCTACGCTTGCCGGTCGGGGCAGGGCCATAGCTCACGCCATCACCTCCAACGAGAATCACTCTCGCATGTGGACGGCTCTTCAGTATGTCTGGCAAGGCCCGCATAAAAATGTGATATCCGCGATACGGCTCCAGATTGCGATTGACGAACGTTACAATCTCATCCCCAACTGAAAGCCGGACCATGCCCCCGCCTGCAAGCGAGAGCGAAAGACTGGCAGATGGATCGGGCCTGACCGCACGTGTATCAATGCCATCATGAATCACTGAAATCTTCTTGCGAAAAGGTTCGGGGAAAGTATCAGCCTGCCACAGTGTAGGGGAAATACCCGCATCCGCCATTCCGAAATGCAACTGCATATTGATATTTTTGAGGCGTAATCGACTTGCAGCAAATACTGGCTCTGTAGGCGGAAACTCCGGATCGAAACCGTAATCAGCGCCCTCCGCATGGTAAAAAAACTCGCTGTATACACCCAGTCGCGCCTGCGGCCAAACATCCTTCAAAAACAGAGACTCCCCCCAGCCGGGATGCGCAATGATGACATCCGGCACAAACCCCTGCTGTTTCAACTGCATGGCCGCATTTAAACAAGCCTCGGCACGAATCAGCTTGGCCTCAAAATCTGTCAACCACGGATGCGTACCCGCAGCCTGCCGACCAGCAAGCCGCACAGGCACCAGACGAACTCCCTGCCAGACAGAAAAAGAACGCACCTTCTCGCGCATCGTCATCGCCAACACCGTATTGCCTGACTG
>DIUK01000010.1 GCA_002422995.1 Rhodocyclaceae bacterium UBA6160 | reverse complement strand
GAATGCAAGTCGCTCATGGCCGCCGTGGCAGGTCAGCCCTTATCGCCTGCCTTGGGCGAGGAAACCGCGCAACGCATCATGCGCGCGCGCGCGCGCACCGAGGGACGCGAAGGCATACGCGCTTTTTTGGAAAAGCGTGCGCCATCGTGGATTGGTAGATGAACATATAGAATAGAGCAGATACGTTAAAAGAACCCGCTTGTTTTCAGGAATGCATCACTAGCCAGGAAATCAGAAATTGCATAACAAAATACGGTTTTGGAGTCATTTGTCTGCACAGGCGTTTATCTTTTTTACGGCGATATTTTTCTTGCTGCCACTCGGCATTGCAAATGATAACTCGCAAGACGTTAAGGAAAAAAATCAGGATTCCGCTGTTAAATTTCGTGGTTTTGGCACGCTAGGCATCGCACGCTCATCGTCAGATCAGGCCAGTTTTATTAGAGATGCATCTCAACCCCAGGGAATCAGTAATGGGAATTGGTCGGCAAGGATAGATAGCATCTTGGGCGGGCAAGTTAATTGGCAACTAACGAATGAGGTCATGTTGGTTGGTCAAGCGGTCAGTCGACTTCGTTATAACAAAAAGCGCACACCTGAGCTTACATGGGCATATGCGCGCTGGGAGGCAATGCCTGATACAAGCATTCGTATTGGCCGCCTTGGTGCAGACTTTATGATGCTGGCTGACTCACGATTAGTCGGGTATGCCTCCTTGACGGCCAGACCTCCCGCAGATTTTTTTGGCCCTTTGTTTTTTCATCATTTTGATGGGGTCGATGCAAGCATCACGAAACCAGCAGCGGGTGGTTTAGCGCGGTTTAAAATTTTTGCGGGTAAAACCCAAGAAAAAACTGTTGATGGGCAAAATATATGGGATATCAGTGGGTCACAGGTGAATGGTGTTGTCGCAGACTATTGGCAAGGGCCATGGCAATTAAGGCTGAATTTTGCACAAGTCAAATTCTCAAATAGTTTGGACGTGAGCCCATTACCTGACTTGCTAAATAGTGCCGGATCAATTCTTGGCTTGCCTAGCGCGTTTGCAGCGGCCGACGCTCTGGAAACGAAAAATACGACTAGTCGGTTTTATTCTTTGGGCGTGGTTTATGACTCCAGTGGATTACAAGCTCAAGGCATGGCGAATTGCATTCACCATGAGGCAGGATTACTACAAAACTCTTGTGCAGGCTATGCGCTTGTTGGTTATCGACAAGGGGCCTTTACGCCCTATGTTGGTTTGTCTGCATGGAAAAGTACTGCTCGTGGAAAAATAACCGGCCTGCCTGCTGTGGCGCCATTTGATAGCGTGAATTTTGCATTTGGTAGCGCAATGAATCTGAGCCATGCAGACCAGCACACGCTGACTGTGGGGGCACGATGGGACGTTAAGCCGAACGTGGCGTTTAAGATTCAGTGGGATGCCATTCGAGGCAACAGCCAGTCAGTTTTCCCCGTCCGCGATGAGCAAGCCGGCTGGAATGGTAAAACGAATGTGTTTTCGGTTGTGTCTGACTTTGTGTTTTGATGCAATGGTAAACAAGTTACTTCGGCAGTTTATTTTTGCCACTATGATGCTGTTTTCAGCTGGCCATGCATGGGCAGATTTGGTTATTGTCACGAGTGAAGCAACAGGCATATCAACGCTGAGCAAGGAAGATGTAATCAACATTTATCTCGGGCGCTACCGACGCTTGCCCAATGCGTTACCGGCTTTGCCAATAGATATGGCGGAATCATCAGAAATCAAAAAGAAGTTTTACTGGCGTCTGGTAGGTAAAACATTGGCAGAAATTAACTCTTACTGGTCGCGTCTGATTTTTTCAGGGCAAACACAGCCGCCTGCCGTATTAAACTCCAGCGAGGATGCCATCATGCGCATTCTCCGTGTGCCAGGAACAATTGGATATATTGAGCGAGGTACTTACAGCAAGCTGGATAAACGACTAGTGGTCGTTTTGGAGTTGGCGGAATAGGCCGTAAATGTGTTTGTGCAAAAAGAAAATTTTAAAAAATGATTTCACCTAAAGTGATCACGCACTGGTGGCAAGGCATCCTTGCGCGGAGTATTGCTGGCGTGCTTGTGGCAGCGTTATTTATTGGCGGCGTGTCCAGTTATCTGGTCCGCCAGTCTCTAAGCGATCGTGAGCAAAAACAAGCCATTCGTCGATTGACTGAGGCGCTGGAGACTGTACAAAGTACCGCCAGTATTGCGGCGTTTACGCATGATGCACAGCTTGCTAGTGAGGTTGTCGAGGGATTGATGCGCACTAGCGATATCTTGATGGTCAAAATAGAGACGGATGGGAAAATACTTGCTCAAGACGTGCGTTCGTTGAAAGCGCCATCCGTAAATGCCCGCTTGACAAGTGATATGGGGATTGCGGTGCATCAATCTTCTCTTTCCAAACCACTGGTTTCACCGTTTAATAAAACTGAAACCATTGGCCATATCATTCTTCAACCGGATTGGCTGATGATTGAATCACGTGTGAGGCAGAATGTTCAGCAAACATTGTGGCTTTTACTTGCGGAAATGGTTGCTGTTTTACTTTCTGTTGCTGCGGTGATGTTGTTTTTTGTGTTACGTCCCATCAAGGCGATTTCCGATCGACTACATCATGCCGCACCTGAAACAGGTGCGCAGATTGATATTCCTGAAGGGCATGAAAAAACCGAGATTGGCCGTCTTGTCGGGGACGTTAATAGCATTACCAATCGCTTAGTGATGTTGCTGGCGCATGAACGAGAGATACAAAAACAACGTGAAATCGCGCAGAAAAAGTATCAAAATCTGTTTGATCATGCCACGTCCGGCATTTTTGTAGCGGACAAAACGGGACGTCTTGACTCATTCAATCCGGCTTTTTCCGAGCTGGTTTGGCATGCGTATGTTTCACAAGACAAGGATCCTAATCTATTTGATGCAGCGTGGCAGGCGCCAGAGAAAATCAAGTCATTATTTGTTTTGGCATTGCGACAAGAAACAGCAGGCCGAGTATCAACAGACGATTTTTTATTGCGGGGGCGACGAGGTGATGAACGCTGGTTAAGTATTTCGTTGGCCTCGTTGGGTGATGGTAGCTTGCAAGGGACCGTGACGGATGTGACTGCGCGGAAACAAGAGGAAATACAGGCGCGTCGATTGGCGGGGATGGATGCCTTGACGGGTCTTGCAAACCGGCAAGGTTTGATGGAGGTGTTATCAAGGCGTACTGTTGGAGATGTCAAGAAAAGGCCGTTTGCCGTATTGATGATTAATCTGGACGGATTTGGTCAGATCAATGAGTCCATGGGTTTGTCTGCCGGGGATGATGTATTGAAAGTCGTTGCCGATCGGATTCGAGCGTTTATTCAAGTGGATGATTATTCGGCACGTATTGGCGGCGACGAATTTGTTCTGGTACTTGAAGACAAATTCGCTTGTGATGCGTTTGATCATCAGTTGCGCGATTTTTTTGCTGTGTTGCAGCAGCCTTACCGAATGGCTATGCCTGACGCTGTACGTGTAATCTCAATACAAGCAAGTGCAGGCGTCGCGTTTTATGCGGCGGATAGTGCCCCGGGTGTCGATGCACACGAATTATTACGCCATGCGGAGCTTGCCTTGATGACTGCTCGTAGTGCGGGTGGGCATACCTATCGTTTTTTCGAGCCACAATTGCTGGTTGCAGCTGAACATCGGCGCAGAATTGAAGATGACCTGAAACAGGCGCTAGAGGATGGTTCGCTGTATCTTGGTTTTCAGCCGATTGTTGATTTGACATCAGGGACTGTCGTTGGTGCCGAATCATTGATTCGATGGGTTCATCCCGCGCGTGGCATGGTGCCGCCGGACATATTTATACCGTTGGCAGAAGACGTTGGTCTGATCAGTGAGATTGGCTTACTGGTGCTGGAAAAAGCTTGTCAAGTGGTTAGTCAATGGCGCGCAAAAGCACAGCCACTCTATGTTTCCATCAATGTATCTGCATTGCAGATACCGAATGCGTTGCCACCGGCCACAATTATCAGTGCGTTAGCTCGGCATGGATTACCGCCAGATGCGCTGGCGATTGAAATTACCGAAGGAGTATTGATGGGCAATGTCAGTGTTGCGCAAACGTGGATGACGCAACTTGGCGAGGCCGGCTTAAGAGTTTATCTGGATGATTTTGGTACGGGCTACTCTTCATTGTCCTATCTCAAACGGTTTCCATTGAATGCTGTGAAAATTGACAAATCATTTATCCATGATCTAGCTGAAGATAGTAATGATAAGGCGTTAGTGAATGCGATTGTCACGATGGCAAAAAGCTTATCCTTGGATGTGATTGCGGAAGGTGTCGAGAGTGCGGAGCACTTGAGCATATTGCGGGAAATGGGATGCCGTTTCGGACAGGGTTTTTTGTTTTCGCCTGCAGTACAGGCGCATTTATTTGAAGAGACCGTTAAAGATATCGAACAGCGGTTGGCAGCAATGCCTGTGCCATGGTGACTCTATGTTTGCAAAAATTCTCATAGCGAATCGTGGCGAGATTGCTTGCCGTATTATCAAAACGGCACGTCGTATGGGAGTACGCACGGTGGCGGTTTATTCATCAGCAGATATGCAGGCCAAGCATGTGCGTATGGCGGATGAAGCGGTATGGATTGATGAAGCAACGCCCTTGGCTTCTTATCTGGCAATAGATAAGATTATTGCAGCAGCGAAAATCAGTGGTGCAGAGGCGATTCATCCCGGTTATGGATTTCTGTCTGAAAACGCCGCATTTGCGGATGCCTGCCTTGCCGCAGGGCTGATTTTTATTGGCCCAACCGCTGCTGCCATTCGCGCCATGGGATCTAAATCAGCGGCTAAGCAATTGATGGAGAAAGCCGGTGTGCCCCTTACGCCGGGGTATCACGGGGATCAGCAGACACCGGATTTTTTGCATCAGCAAGCCCATACAATTGGCTATCCAGTACTCATCAAGGCGGCGGCTGGTGGTGGTGGCAAAGGCATGCGCGTGGTGGCAAGTGCCGCTGACTTTCTGGATGCGCTTGCATCTTGTCAGCGTGAAGCCAAAGCGAGCTTTGGCGATGCACATGTGTTGCTGGAAAAGTATTTGCAACCCGCACGTCATATTGAAGTGCAGATTTTTGGTGATAGCCAGGGAAACTACGTCTACTTGTACGAGCGAGATTGTTCGGTACAGCGGCGACATCAGAAAGTGCTGGAAGAGGCGCCGGCGCCAGGGCTAAGCCCTGAACGTCGTGCAGCGATGGGGAAGGCTGCGATTGATGCTGCCAAGGCTGTAGGCTATGTGGGTGCAGGCACGGTAGAGTTTATTGTGCCGGGAGCTTCATCTGATGAGGCGTTTTACTTCATGGAGATGAATACGCGGCTGCAAGTCGAGCATCCGGTGACAGAAATGATTACCGGGCTGGATTTGGTCGAATGGCAATTAAAAGTCGGCGCTGGTGAGACGCTGCCTTTGGCGCAAGAGCAGATCATTATTCGTGGCCATGCACTGGAAGCGCGTATTTATGCCGAAGATCCGGATAAAGGTTTCTTGCCTTCCATAGGGCGTGTGCTGCATTTTTCTCATCCGGAAGAATCGTCCTTTGTGCGTATGGATGCAGGTGTCGAGGCAGGGGATGAGATTACGCCTTATTACGATCCAATGATCGCCAAGCTGATCGTCTGGGACGATAGTGATAGTGAGCCGCGAGCACATGCATGCGTGCGTATGCAACAAGCGTTGGCTGAAGTTGAAATTGTCGGTGTGACTAATAATGTCGACTTTCTTTCCCGATTAGTAACCTGCCCTGCTTTCGCTGCGGCGAATCTGGATACGGGTTTGATTGAAAGGGAGAGAATCTTTTTGTTTCCTCCACGCAGCGAACCTTTACCCGAGGTGTGGCTGAGTACGGCGCTGGCTGAATTATTGTGCATGCAGCAGCTCGCGCTAAAGCAGGCAAGCACGAGCCAGGATCCATTTTCTCCATGGCATCAACGATCAGGTTGGCGTGTGACTGGAAATGTGCCACAGACCTTGAAGTTAACCTATGGTGATGTGGAAAAAACAGTAAGCGCTACTGTTTGCTTTAACGGTTTTTTGCTTGAGTTGGATGGTGTGCAGATCGAGGCATCAGGCACGTTGGATGATGTGGGTGTATTGCATGTGAATTTGGGTGGGCGACGATATACCGTCACGGTGATTCCGGCCGCAGATAAGCGCCATGTTTTTATGCACGGCACATCGCAGGTGCTGACATTGATTGACCCGCTAAGCTATGTGGGCAATCAAGTCGTGGCCGAGGGTAGCGTCATGTCGCCGATGCCGGGAAAAGTCATTGCCTTGCTTGCTTCACCGGGTAAGCCTGTTGTTAAAGGCGCACCCTTGCTGATTCTTGAGGCGATGAAAATGGAGCACACGATTGCAGCACCCAGCGCAGGGGTCGTTCTTGATTTTCATTTTGCCGCAGGAGACACGGTTGCTGAAGGAGTCGTCTTGCTTGCCTTTGAGGCAAGGGATACGGAGGACGCGCCAGGAGGTGATTCAAGTGATGCATTGGTTAGCTAATTGCGTACTTGACCTGCCGGCCTGCGATGGTAATACCAACTGATGGTCAATGCCAATAAACCTATCAGCCAGTAGCCGCTCATTGCAAACGACATGGTGGCTGCACTGTGCCACATAAGTGGTGCGATGATGATGGAAGTAAAGCCATTCATGCCGACTTGAAATGAACCAAGCAGGCTGGATGCCAGGCCGCGTCGCGCAGGTAGTTGCTCTAGCGCCATGAGTTGCAGACTGGGCATGGTCAAGGCTAGCCCGAATGTATAAATCAGCACGCCGATGATGTTCTGCGGCAAGCCGACAGGGAGTAACCAAACTGTCAAAAAATTGGTAATGCAGCCCAGCAGCATGACCGAAAAACCAAGTTGCAATGTCTTTTTTGCGCTAACTTTCCCGGCACTGCGTGAGTTGGCATAGGAGCCTAAAACCATACCCAGGCCGACGGAGACGAAAAGCCAGGCAAAGCTGCTGAACTGGGTATCAGCCACTGCCTGCAAGAAGTGTGGCGCAGAGAGAATATAAATCATCGAGCCATTAACGCTGATGGAAAGCGCAAGGCACAGAAAGGTAAATTTAGGCATGCGCAAAGCTTGACCATACGCGTGTAGTAATGCTTTTGCCTTGAACGGTTGGCGACTTTCCAGCGGTAGTGTTTCAGGCAAGAAACGCCAGACGGTGTAAAGCAGCGCGCCGCCTATGATTGTCAAACAAGCAAACACGGCACGCCAACCGAAGGCGGTGGCGAGCAGGCTCCCCAATAAAGGTGAGATGGCAGGTGCCAGAGCGAACAGCATGGAAATGCGAGCCATCAAACGCTGCGCGGCAGCGCCTTTGAGAAGATCCAGCACCGTAGCGCGACCAACAGACATGCCAGCACCTGCAGCAATACCTTGTAAAGCGCGGCCAAGTGAGAGCATCAAAATATTCTGTGCAAAAAAGCAGATCAAGCCAGCGACGGTATAAGCCAGCAGTCCGGCGAGAATGACTTTTCTGCGGCCAATGGCATCAGAAATACTGCCGTGCCAGAGCATCATGAATGCAAAAGGTACAAGATAAGCAGCGAGTGTTTGTTGAACTTGAATGGGGGTTGCCCCTAGATTTGCACTGATATCTGGGAACGCAGGCAAGTACATCGAGATGGAAAAAGGACCAATTGCAGTAAGAATTGCAATCATTGGCGCGAACCCTTTTGGGATAGGCTGATGCGGCGTGGGGTTTGGAGAGGTCATGGGGTAACGCGTGATTGGCCTGCTTGAAAAGCGATCGGCAAGTTTGCCATTTTCCCATAAATGCGTCTGATCATGAGAGATGCCCAAGGTAGAATAGAGGCCTACTTGCTGTTTCATTCTGGTTTATTTCATTCCATGACACTCCCCAGTAAAGTTCGACTCGTTGAAGTGGGGCCGCGTGACGGGTTGCAAAACGAAAAGCAGTTGATTTCAACAGACATCAAAGTTGAGTTGATTCATCGTTTGGCTTTGGCCGGGTTACATACCATTGAAGCGACTGCCTTTGTGTCGTCCAAATGGGTGCCGCAAATGGCAGATGCAGCGGCTGTGTTTGCGGCAATTCAGCCATTGCCTGGCGTTGCTTATCCGGTACTTACGCCGAATCAACAGGGTTTTGAGGCGGCGATTAAGGCGGGTGCAAAAGAGGTCAGTGTATTCAGTGCTGCATCGGAAACTTTTTCGCAAAAAAATACGCATTGTTCGATTAGCGAGTCGCTTGAGCGTTGCCGTGTGGTGGTAGAAGCGGCCAAGGTTCAACATATCAAAGTGCGGGGTTATGTGTCTTGCGCGCTCGGTTGTCCTTATGAGGGGGGAATTAAACCTCAGGCAGTTGCCGAAGTAGCGCGTGCTTTGTTTGCGATGGGGTGCTATGAGGTGAGCTTGGGCGATACCATCGGCACAGGGACGCCTGAAAAAACCAAGCTGATGATAGAAGCTGTTGCGCGGTGGGTGCCATTAAAAAAACTTGCTGGGCATTTTCATGACACGTGGGGCATGGCAATTGCCAATGTGTATGCTGCATTGGAAATGGGTGTGTCGGTGTTTGATAGCTCTGTTGCTGGATTGGGTGGCTGCCCCTATGCTCCGGGTGCTTTGGGTAATGTGGCGACTGAAGACGTGGTTTGGTTGTTGCAAGGCTGCGGGATTGAGTGCGGGGTGAATCTGGAAATGTTAGTGGATACTGCCGCATGGATTTCTTCTCAACTGGGGCGTGTGCCTGTGTCACGCGTGGCAACTGCCCGATTGGCTCAACGAGCACGAGGTGCGTGAGCATGTCGGTGCTGGTAAAGCCTCTGCGCTACAAGAGGGTCAGGCAAAAAATGCTCGGCTTTGCAGACCTGGGATTCCCGTTTTATGTCCCGAAGGGATAGTATTCCCTGGCGGGACGCGGGCGGGTATCCTCGCCGTAGTGGCTGATGAGACGGCGTGAATAACTGCGTGTTAACCCTAATCTTGCTGAGTATTTTTGCTTTTCTTCCGCAAGGCAATTTTTTATGCCAAAGGTTTAACTTGTTCTGGGCACGGGGGCAACACCATGAAATTGAATAAGCAGGCATTGTCGCCTATTCCTTCACCTTGCATTAACGTATGTCGTATGGAAGGTCAGCTTTGCTTGGGCTGTTATCGCACTTTGGATGAAATTTCTGGGTGGAGCCAAATGTCGCGTGTCGAAAAACAGCAAGTGTTACAAGCCGTTTTGGTGCGCGCTGTTGACCCGGCACGAGCTAGCTAGATAAAGCGCAATGAGAGAGCAAGACAGAGTGATAACATCCATCAATGCGTGTCAGAATATATGTGCTCGGCGTCTGTTCGATTTCTGTTCGTTAAGACAGGACTCTTAAGTCCTTCACCGGGTGCCGTTCATGGCGAGCTTGTTGAATATGGATAAAACGACTTAATCAGCGTTGTCTTAAAAAAGCATTGAGTGGTTATTAAACGAGAGATACTGAGGCCAGAAGTCATGAAAGTCGTTCTTATTAGCGGGTTGTCTGGATCAGGGAAATCCATTGCGCTTAAGGTGTTGGAGGATGCGGCATATTATTGTGTAGATAATTTGCCAGCTCCTTTGCTTTCCGATCTTGTGCGTCACCTGAGCATGACAGGAGAAGAACAGCTGGCCGTTGCGATTGATATGCGGGGAGGCTCATCTATTGCAACGCTGCCTCCCCAGCTTAAGCAGCTGGAAATGGAAGGCTTTCAGTTGCAGCTTATTTTTCTGGATACGCGAACGGATATTTTGATTCAGCGTTTTTCTGAAACGCGACGGCGGCATCCAATGGCGCGTAATAATGTCACCTTAGAAGAGGCTATTCAGCATGAACGTGAAGCGCTGACCTTTTTTTCTGCTATCGGCCATCATATGGACACCAGCGATTTACGTGCTAATGCGTTGCGTGCCTGGGTGAAAGACTTTATCGCGGCAGGTACTCAGCATGGCATTACGCTGCTATTCGAATCCTTCGGCTTTAAACATGGCTTGCCGCTGGACGCCGACCTGGTGTTTGATGTGCGCTGTCTGCCCAACCCCCATTACGATCCGCTCTTGCGTCCCCAGACCGGGCGGGACGCCGAGGTGATCAATTTTCTCGCCGCCGAGCCCGAAGTGTGCCGCATGGAAGAAGACATCTGCCGTTTTGTCAGCTCGTGGCTACCCGCTTATAAACGTGATAATCGCGTGTATCTCACGGTGGCGATTGGCTGCACTGGCGGACAACATCGTTCGGTGTATCTGGCTGAACGGCTGGCGGGTCATTTTCGCGACCAGGCCAATGTGTTGGTGCGTCATCGCACCTTGACGGAATGAATCCAGCGCAAAAAGTAGTGGAATAAGCCAATGCAATGAAAGCCGGATTGCCTGACGATCTGCGTGCGCTGTTCAATGCAGCCTGGCGGGGTGGCGAGGCTGTTCAAGCCTGGCATCAAGCACTCAAAGTAGGTGACTGGTTGGTCTTGCTGCTGGGCAGCATCGTCGTGGTTTCGTCTTACACACTATTGTGGCACGGCGGCGTGGCTGATCGGGCCATAGTGAAGCGTGATGGCAAAACGATAGTTGAATTGAGCCTTAACAGCGCACGCAAAGTGTCTGTTGATGGCGCCTTGGGTGTGACAGTGATCGAAGTGCAACCCGGCCGCGCGCGGGTTTTGTCTGACCCCGGCCCGCGCCAGTATTGCGTGCAGCAAGGCTGGCTGACGCGTGCAGGCTCAGTGGCGATTTGCGCGCCGAGCCACATCACGCTGCAACTCAGTGGACGCGATGCCAACTATGACTCGCTCAACTATTGAACTGCCGGTAACCGAAGATGACCGCCGCATCGCGCGCTATGCGGCAGCGGCGATTGCGCTGACGGTCGCCGAGGCCGCGCTGCC
>DIUK01000015.1:313-8369 GCA_002422995.1 Rhodocyclaceae bacterium UBA6160 | reverse complement strand
ATGGAATTTCACCAAGTTTCTGGTGAATCGCGAAGGTCAGGTGGTCAAGCGTTATGGTTCGATCACCAAGCCTGAGCAAATCAGCGCGGATATTGAGCGTTTGTTGTAGCAGAAGTTAGTCGATATTCCCATCGACATAAAACCAGCGCCCGTCTTCGCGCAAAAAACGGCTGACTTCATGCAGCCGCACCGCCCGCCCATTGCAACGGTAACGGGCGATAAATTCCACCGTTGCCGCATCCCCAGCCGGAATGAACTGCTTGACTTCCAGACCCAGCCATTGCGGTGCAGATTGAGCACCTGCCGGGCTGGATAAATCCAGTGAGGCAGGCCGCGTGGACGCATGCCAGCTGGCCAATAAGTACGCTTCATCGTTGAGCACATAGGCCGTATAGCGTGAACGCATCAAGGTTTCTGCATCGGGTGCCACTTGCCCAGCGTGAAAGATGCCGCAACAGGCAGCGTAATTGCGCAGCTTCCCACAGGGACACAGAGCTTGTTTAACGTTGGCTTGGCTGCGCGGGGGTTTACTCATGCTGGATAAACTTTTTCATGCTTTAGATGTTTTGCTTCCGTTGCCAAATGTCACTTGGCGCTTAAGTTTACAGATTGCCCCATACATTTTTCAACAACACATCCATGGCTGCACCGGCCTGGGCGGCGTTGGGATGGTTCACCATGAAAACGATCACCCAATATCTGCCGCGCTGATCGCGCACGTAGCCCGCCATCGTTTTCACGCCATCGAGCGTGCCGGTTTTGATATGGGCTTGCCCGCTGATGTCTTCGTTTTGCAGACGTTTTTTCATCGTGCCATCCACACCGGCAATCGGTAAAGAAGCGACGAATTCAGGCATCACCGCGCTGCGCCAGGCAAACTGCAACAAGCGGTTCATGCTGGCAACGGACAACCGTTCCTCGCGCGATAAACCGGCACCATTTTCAATCACCAACTCAGGCATGCTCAAACTGCGTTGCTGCAACCATTTTTGTATCACATTCGCCCCGTCGGCAGGCTGCGCAGGCTGGCTGCCAGAGGCTGCGCCCAGGGTGAGCAAAAGCTGGCGTGCCATGACGTTATTGCTGTATTTATTGATGTCGCGCACGATGTCACCCAGAAAAGTCGGCGCTGGTGATACGGCGAATAAACGTGCCTCAGCGGGCAAAATACCCGTCCGCACCTGGCCACGCATTTGCCCGCCAAGTTCTGTCCATAAGGCGGTAAACACATACTGCATAAAGCGCGTGTGGTCAGGCAGGCCAATATTCCAGCTTTGCTCGCCGCAAGCGCTCGGATAAGCACCGCTCAAGATCAGCTGATCAGCGACATTCGGCACCGTACCGGGTGCGACTTTGACCGTTAAACGCTCGCGCCACTCGCCGCAATCAGCTCGCGTATCGTTGCTTAACTGATTAACAATGGTCAAGCCTTGCAGCGGTGGCTCAATGAGCAATTGCGGTCGTGGGTTAGTGGATTTTTCTGTGCTTTCTGTATTGATAAGCGGCAAAACACGCAAGCTGATCGCATTAAAGTTTAATAACAAGGCGTCTGGCGTCACGTTGTAAGGGCGCAGCGGATTCTCATCAAACACAGCAGCGGCTTTGCCATTCAGCGAAAACAGCTGTTTATCCAGCACAACATCTCCCCGAATCTCGCGCAGCCCGCGTTGCCTCATTTCCCGCAACCAGCGCCACAACTGCTCATAGGTGAACTTTGGATCGCCCCCGCCTTGCAAATACAGGTTGCCATGCAATACACCCTCAACGACCACGCCATCCGTCCACGCCCGGGTTTGCCAGCTGTAGGCCGGCCCCAGTGTATCCAGAGCAACAAACGTGGTCAGCAGCTTCATGGTTGACGCCGGATTCATGGCTTTATCAATATTGATCTTCCAGCGCGGTGCCCGGGCATCCACCGCTTGCACCAGCACACCAACAGCAGAAGGGGGAATTTCTGCCGCTTGTAGCGCCTTCACGACCGGCAAAGGCAATTCGGCCGCCGTGGCAAGGGGCAAACTTCCCCAGCACAAAAAAATGGCGAGCGTGGTACACGCGGCATGTTTCATGAAGTCAAATCGATCACACATAATAGGTTCGCTGCCATTGTCAAAATCACGATGGGATATTATTTCCCCCTGCGGAATCTTGCCATTATCTGCGCATATCATCCGCAATTGACGAGAAAATCAATCGTGGTGCCTGAGTATCAAACCGAACAAAATAAACCCGGGGGAAGCATGGAATTAGGATTGCAAAACAAAGTGGCCATTGTGTGCGGCGCGAGCCAAGGCATGGGACAGGCGATTGCCTGCGGGCTGGCGAATGAAGGTGCACGGGTGTTGCTAGTAGCAAGAAATGCCGAGCGCCTGACCGCTGCCGCAGCAGCTATTCTGGCGCAAAACACCAACGCGCAATTAGCTACACTGGCGATTGATTTAACCCCGGCCGATAGCGCCGAGGAAGTAGTAAAAACAGTAAAAGCGCGCTGGGGGCGACTGGATGTGCTGGTCACCAACACCGGCGGGCCACCGCCGGGACAGCCGCTGGATTTATCCGATGAGCAATACTTGCTGGCTTATCAGCAAAATTTCATGAATGTGGTGCGCCTGTGCCGCCACGCCGTACCTGCCATGCGTGCGCATGGCTACGGACGGATTATCAATATGCTGGCTTTGTCCGTGCGACAAATTGAAGACAATCTGGTGCTCTCATCGACCTCCCGACTCAGCGTCGTGGCGTATGCGCGGTATCTGGCCGAGCAAGTCGCCGCTGAAGGCATCACGGTCAATAACGTCTTGCCAGGCTCCATTCATACGGAACGGTTAGCGCAAGTCGCGGCCATGCAAGCCACGCATTTTGGCCGCAACCCGTTAGCAGAGCTCGATGTACGCGCCGAGCGCGTGCCGATGAAACGACTTGGCAAACCAGAAGAAATGGCTGATCTGGTGAGTTTTTTAGCGTCTGAGCGCGCCGGTTTTTTGACAGGCTTGAGCATTCCGGTTGAAGGCGGACAGCTCCGCTCGGTTTTATGAGGTGACTATGAACAACGACAAAAATAACAGCAACAACGCTGACATCAATCAGAATATCCCGGCCATTGTGGAAGACTTTTGGGCGCAACGCGCAGCGGGTATTTTTTATCCGCCCCACTGGTTTAATCGGCTCAATTTAGATCAAGCCTGTCAGATTCAGCTTGGTTTGCTGGATAAATCCATCGCAGCTGGCGAGCAACATATTGGCTGGAAAGTCGGCCTTACCGCAGCGGCGATACGCGAGCAGTTTCACGTGCATGAACCAGTTTTTGGCTATTTACTCGCCAGTGGCCGCGTGCCAAGCGGCACGCAAATTAGCCTGGCCGACTGGCAAGGCGCAGGGTTTGAAAATGAACTCTGCCTGCGGCTGGGCAAATCCCTGCATGGCCCTGGCGTAGATGTGGCGATGGCACAAGCGGCGGTGGACTCTTGCCACCCGGCGATGGAACTGGTTGAAAACCGGGGCGACTTTACCGCGCAGCTAGCAGTCGCCGTAGCAGATAACGTTCAGCAACGCGCCTTTGTTATCGGCGCGCAAGTACCGCTGAATAAGCACACCCACCTGGCCACCATTGAATGCACTGTACAACTCAATGGGCACACCGTTGCCCAAGCCACGGGAGACGCCGTGATGGGCAACCCATATGCCTCCCTTGCCTGGCTAGCGAACAAGCTGGCCGAGTACGGACGAGGGCTGGAAGCCGGTCAATACGTCATGAGCGGCTCCTTCACCCGCCAGTTTCCGCTTGCACCTGGCGACATTGCCGAAACCCGGTTTAGCGAGATCGGCACTGTTGCTTTACATATTGCGCAGTAAATCGGCTCAGCCAACAAGCGTCACCCGCTTATTCCATGCAAAAGGCCGCCTGAGTCGAAAAAACATGCCCAATCAATCGGCGCCGGTACACCCGACACTTATGCCAAACCGCATGTCAAACACTTGATTAACCTTTATTCTCGCAAGCCAGGTCTCAACTGCACCCGGCGCAAATCAAACCATAGTTTGAAGCAGTGCAAAAGATTGGCAATCCGGTGAGCAGCTCATTTATAAGTTCCGTCGGAGTCAGTCTGAGCGGCGATGTCGTTGCAACCCTGAGCTCGGGCGAAGCCTACACAATCAGCAAAAAGCAGGCCGTCGGGCTTTTAACATCCAGTTCGCCGGGCAACCACTTCAATGCGAATATTCGAGGCCGATAAAAAAATTGACAGAGGGGTGGTGGCTTTAGTGACCCCTTCACCCTGTCAAATCGCCATCAGAAATCGTCGCTGGTGGTACAGCAAGTCGGTGTGCTAAAAGTCGGCGCTGGCAATACGGCAACAAGGCCCTGAACAGGCCGCCGATTCACCCCTGATGCTAGCCCGGTGATAGCCCGCCCTATGAAAGAAAAATGGCTACATCGCTGCAACCATTGGTATGACTAGTGGTGTTCAGTTTACTACCGAACGATTCGCTCTTGGAACCAATGAGCATTGCTGAGTAGTCTTGAGAGCTCACGCTGAACTGCCGAAGATTGCTCGGCAGTTCTACCGCACGACGTGTCGTTGGAAGACACGAGATACCGTCGATGTCCAGGCATGTCCGGTTCGGTGCTTTCCATCAGGATGCACATCGCCCATAAAAATCAGTTTTTCTTTTCCTGACAGTGAGTTAGGTGCTCTCTCCACGCCTAGGCCGAGAGCTGACCGATGTCCGGATCATGTCCGGTTGCCGTCCGGCCATGTCCGGTCTGTTCGCTGAAAAACGGTTCCGGCACCCTTGCCAATGCGCAAGAGCAAGCCCGCTTCTTCCAACTCAACCAGGTCACGGCGTGCCTGCCGATCCGAGACTTCCGTTGCAAACCGTTGGTGGTATTCGCCAGGGCGAATTTTTTCCCCGCGCCCCAGTTGCGCTAGCAAGGCCTGCTGGCGAGGATTGGCGGACAGGAGTTCTGCCTCATGCCCGGTCCGCCCAAAAATCGTGAGCGTAACCCCAGTTGGTCGATCAATCCACTTCGGTGCCGGCAAGCTGTGATCCTGACAGGCATTGATGATCAGTTGGCCACCACGCCCGATTCGTTCCATCAATCCACGCAAGTAGAAAACATGCGCGATGTCCGGGTTGGTCGGCAGTGAAGGGTGGTTTTTCTTCAGGCCAGAAGGCAGCAGCCCCTCGGGGAAGTGTCCGGAATTCCAGATCTCGATTCGATTCGGATAGATGCCCACCGTCACGCCTCCGGAAAATCCGGAATAGTCACGGTGCGCAAACGCATTGACCAAACCCTCACGCAAGGCCTCAAAGGGATATTCAGGCCGATCAGTGCGGCGCACATCCCCAGTCTGAAACCTGGCCTCCCAACGTACATGCTGTGACAACACCTCGAATGCCTGCTCAAATACCTTGACCAACGGCCCCTGCAATAGACGATCATCTAGATAGGCATCGCCGCTTTTGTCGGAGGCGAAGCGGGTGACCCGAACCCGAGTTTGCGGGTGGCGAAGTGCAGGATTTGTTGCAAACAAGACGTCGGCCGCCTGGGTAAAGCCTTTCGCCGAATAAACGGCCAGCGCCTGCAAAATCTCAATATCGTCAGCCTCATTAGCGAACGCAAAACGACCGGATTCCTTCGCCTGCTGCGCCGTGCGACGAATCTCATCCCGATCCAGATCATCTTCTTCCATGGCCATTGACGGTCGCCGCTCCCAACGCTCGGCTGCTACAGATTTCGACTGAACCATGTCACGCAGCTTCTCAGCGTCAGCCATCCGGGTGCTACTGCCCTCACGAACGTAGATGCTGCCGGCGAATACGTAGGGGCGGTCTTTGCCCTCCGGTACCTCGATTGAAATAATGGCCTTGCCATCTTCGTCATCAATATTGACCGTGAACAGGGCTTTCGGAGTAATGCTTTCCAGTAGATAGGCATGAATTTTTTGGACGTGGTCTTTGGCATCCTCCACACCCAAAAGCTTGCCTTTACCGTCCACACCACAAAATACCGTGCCGCCCCGCGTGTTCAAAAACGCGCAGACCGTTCTGGCGATGGCTTCCAGGTTGCGGATGTCGGTCTTGAATTCGGTGCCGTTGACTTCACCCTGGCGAATTTGCTTCCTGATGAGATCCGGGATCATGGCTTTTTCTCCTGCACAACGCGCTGCGCCACCGCAGCCTGATTTTTAAAATGTTCATCAAGGAAACGCTCTACTTCTTGATAGCGGTAGAACTGTGCACTGGCGTACAACTGAGCATCGTCGTCCGTCACAAACTTTTGCACCCAGTTGCCTTTGCGATCTGCAACTTGCACCTCGTGGCGGATGGCCGCCTCGTACATATCGATAACACGCAGATCATCGATAACAGGATTGCGCTTCACTTTCAGCTCTGCGCGCTTCTTGGCAGAGTCGTAACCCACGTTACTGAGCAGTGTGCGTGCAAAAACCACCTGATCATGCGCCAGAATCCAGCGGGGTTTGTTCAGGACGATCGCGTGCAGCAACTCTTCGTGCGTAATCGATCTTGACGCTGCATCTTCCTTGCCTGAGCCGTAATGGGTCGTGATCAGGCTGAGAAACAAATCGCACTGCTCAACGGCATGGAGACAATTTTTGAACGCGCTCTTGGTCGAGATGACCGGCACGGTCTCCTTGTGCGACATCCAGACCTCATAGCCGAAGCGGGTCAGGATGGCGTAGATGCGTTCCAGCAGTTCCTCTATGCCGTACACCGTCGAGGAGACCATGACGATCAGTGGTTTCTTCTTTGCCATTTCGATTCGCTCTCGTTATCCGGCAACAGTGATCATGGCCACTGTCGCTTTCTCATCACATACTGCCGGTCAGCCCAGGCAAACTGGAAAAACGCCTTCATGTCCGGTACCTCAGCCAAACTGGCTTTTCCGGGAGGATTGGCTGCCCATGCGCTGTCGCAAAGGGAGTCAATCAGCTCGCGCAGGGCGGCAATCAATGTTACCAATGCATAGATGGTGTGCTTTGCGGCAGTATCCAGCTCAGATGCTTGAACATGCAGTTGCGCCACACCCATCTGCTGCTGGTTCATGTCACTGATCAGACTGGCCGCAGCGCCACCGAATGCGGCGCTTGCCACCAGCCCATTCAATTGGGCACGTTGGCGATCTTTGGGCGTGGCGTGCTCGCGCATGATCCGATTGGCAATCTTGCTCCACTGCGCGATGGGGCCAGCCATCGTCTGATGCTTATGACCTGTCAATTTGTTGATATTGGAATAGCGACCGCCAGGATGCGCGAAATCATCCAGGAAACCCAGGATGGCAATCGGCAACGAATTCGGTTGAAACGAATCCAGCGCAGTCACGCCGTGAGCGGCGCAGACCCCCTTTGCGGCATCGAAGAGGGAACGGAGTTTGTGACCGTAATCCTCGACAGTCTTGCTGTCTGGCGGAACCAGTTGATTGCGCGCCATGTGGTCGAGGATCAGTATCAGCTTCAGCACCCGCTCGAAACCAATCGACAGCTCGAAAAATGCCGAATAGAACAGCCCCTTTTTGTCGCCGAGATTGGCTCGGCGCAATGCCGTCAGACCGTTGCAGAGACATGCCTGGGCCAACAACCCCTCCTGCTCCAGCAAGAACCAGGTTGGGCTGAAGGCCATCAAGTAGCCTCTCTCTCATTCCGCAACGCGGCAAGCGGGCAGTTGGCAAAAGCGCATACGGTGCAGATGATCGGGAGCTTGCTCATACTCATTCCTCAGACCTGCCCACCCACGCCCTTGAACTTCTCCACAAACGCAGCGATTTTCTGGAACACGTTCTGCTTTTTGGACAGGTATTGCGGATTCAGCGGACTCATCTTGGGCAGAACGGCATTGAGCTCCGTGCCATTCTCGGTGGCGAACTCGCGCCTCAGTGAGTTGGTGATATAGCGCTTGGCGGCTTCTGCGTTCAGGCCCTCGTCGCTAATCAGCTCTGCAGCCTCTTGCTGTTGTTCCGCTTGGGCAAAGGTGAAGAAGGCGTCAATCACACTGGCCTTGTCGCCAATCTGGTCGAGATCGGTCTGATTGATGAAGTCCA